>NZ_JARVSO010000015.1:0-82258 GCF_030209155.1 Pseudomonas sp. fls2-241-TYG-175
ATGCCCACGCGGAGCGATGGGCACGATCAGTGTTGAGGCGGACTTGTGTATAACGATGAGCGCAGGAGCGTCGGAACGATCACTTACCCGGAAATCCCTCAGCCGCGCGCCTGTTCGATCAGCTCGATGTATTCCTCGGCGTTGCGCTGGTCCTTGATCAGGGCGATGAAATCATTGCCGTGCTCGTCCTTGCCGTCGAAGTCATGACCGGCTTCCTTGAAGAACACCAGAAAGCGCTCGAAATCGTTGATCCGCAGACCGCGATAGGCCTTGATCAGTTTGTGCAGCGAGGGCGAGGTGGCATCGTAGGGTTCGAAATTCAGGAACAGTTTGATCTGCTCATCACCGATCTCATCGCCAATCAACTGTTTCTTGTCTTTACGCATTGCGGGCTCCACCTGGTCGCAGACACTTTCACGGGCGGGCAGTTTACCCCTGCGTGAGTGTACGGCTCAACGCGCGCGTGCAGGCGTGGTGTGCAGGTCGGCCCAGATGTGACCGTTGGCGTAACTGATGAACTGGCAATACACTTTTTCGTTGCGCAGCAAATCCACAAGAATCCGGTATTGGGCCAGCGGGTAGTAAAGCGTCAGGGTGCGTGAAGGCTCGTCGTAAGCGGGTTTCTTCAGACTCTTGCTGTCGCCCGAATCGAAGTGGATCAGCACCTGCGAAATGGACGCCCCCTTGTTCAAGGACTTGCCCTTGAGGCGCAACAGCAACGACGAAGTGACCGGAATGGGCTGTTGGCTCGACGGTCTCTGATTACCGGCGACGATGGTGTACTCGGTGACCCGCATCAATTGCTGCACCTCGGGTTCACCGACACGCAGGCCCTGTTCGTCGGGCGGCAGGTACTGGTCGTGCATGGGGCTGGCTGACACCGGTACCGCAACGGTCAGACCTGAAAACAGCGCCAGCGCAAGGGCGCCCGGAATCAGTAGCTTCATGCAGAGTGTCCCTGAGAGATGCGGATAGACGCTGCCCCGGTCGCTCGCCAGAGCAGCGATCAGACAGCGTTACATGCCTTTGACGGCGTAGATACCGGCAGCATTGCGCCAGTAGCCCTTGTAATCCATGCCGAAACCGAAGATGTAGCGGTCGATGCATGGCAGGCCGACGTAGTTGGCTTTAAGGTCCGGGCGAGCCTTGCGGTCGTGGTCCTTGTCGATCAGCACGGCGGTATGAACCGCACGGGCTCCAGCGTGTTTGCAGAAGTCGATGATCGCGCCCAGCGTGTGGCCTTCATCGAGGATGTCGTCGATGATCAGCACGTCGCGGTCGATAAACGAGACTTCCGGCTTGGCTTTCCAGAACAGGTCGCCGCCAGTGGTTTCGTTGCGATAGCGGGTCGCGTGCAGGTAGGACGCTTCCAGCGGGAAGTTCAGATGGGTCAACAGCTTGCCCGAAAAGATCAGGCCGCCGTTCATGACGCAAAACACAACCGGGTTGCGTTCAGCCAGTTCGGCATTGATCTGCGCGCCGACACGAGCGATGGCAGCATCGACTTCGGCTTCTGTGTACAGGCAGTCAGCCTCGCGCATGATTTGACGGATATGCTCGAGATCAGCAGACATGAAGCGCTCTCCAGGTGGGGGCAGTGTAAGAAAAGCGGGCAAAGGTACGCATCCGTTCGGCTCAGAGCAAGTGATTCTGGACTAACGTTGCGAGTGTCTTCTAAAAGCAGCGAACGTCCAAGCCAAAGAACAATACTGCACACATCGTAAGACAGTATCGGCTGAATAGATTAATCTAGGCCGTTTTTTTGCCCCCGCTGGAGCCTTTCCTTATGCCCATTCGTGAGATCCGTCATCCGCTGATCCGCCACAAGCTCGGCCTGATGCGCCGCGCAGACATCAGCACCAAGAATTTCCGTGAGCTGGCTCAGGAAGTGGGCGCTCTGCTTACTTATGAAGCCACTGCCGACCTGACGCTGGAAAACTACGATATCCAGGGCTGGGCCGGAACCGTGTCGGTCGAGAAAATCGCCGGCAAGAAAATCACTGTTGTGCCGATTCTGCGTGCCGGCATCGGCATGCTCGACGGCGTGCTCAGCCTGATTCCGGGTGCCAAGGTCAGTGCCGTGGGCGTAGCCCGCAATGAAGAAACCCTGCAGGCCCACACCTACCTCGAGAAGCTGGTCCCGGAAATCGACGAGCGTCTGGCGATGATCATCGACCCGATGCTGGCGACCGGCAGCTCGATGGTTGCCACTATCGACCTGCTCAAGAAAGCCGGCTGCAAGGAAATCCGCGCCATGGTGCTGGTTGCCGCGCCCGAAGGCATTGCCGCCGTGGAAGCTGCACACCCGGACGTGATGATCTACACCGCTTCCATCGATGAGCGCCTCAACGAACACGGTTACATTATTCCGGGCCTTGGCGATGCCGGTGACAAGATTTTCGGCACCAAACAGAAGGACGCATAACCCGATGACGCAGCACGAGTTCAACGATCCACTGTGGCGTACGGTTCTGTCCGGTGCGCAAATGCTGTTCGTGGCTTTTGGCGCGCTGGTCCTGATGCCGCTGATCACCGGACTCGATCCTAACGTTGCATTGTTCACCGCAGGTCTGGGCACGCTGTTGTTCCAGATCGTGACCGGCCGCCAGGTGCCTGTATTTCTGGCATCGAGCTTTGCCTTCATCACCCCGATCATTCTCGCCAAGGGTCAGTTCGGCCTCGCCGCAACCATGGGCGGTGTGATGGCCGCGGGCTTCGTCTACACCTTCCTCGGCCTCGCCGTGAAGATCAAAGGCACCGGTTTCATCGACCGCCTGCTGCCGCCGGTGGTGATTGGTCCGGTGATCATTTCCATCGGCCTGGCCATGGCGCCGATTGCCGCCAACATGGCGATGGGCAAATCCGGTGATGGTGCCGAGCTGATTCATTACCAGACCGCGATGCTGATTTCGATGCCTGCCCTGCTCACCACGCTGATCGTGGCAGTGTTCGGCAAAGGCATCTTCAGGCTGGTGCCGATCATTTCCGGCGTGCTCGTCGGTTTTGCGCTGTCGTTCTATTTCGGTGTGGTCGACACGGCGAAGATTGCCGCAGCACCCTGGCTGGCGATCCCGCATTTCACCGCGCCGGAATTCAACTGGCAGGCGATCCTGTTCATCGTGCCGGTTGCCCTGGCTCCGGCCATTGAACACATCGGTGGTGTGATTGCGGTGGGCAGCGTGACCGGTCGCGATTACCTGAAGAAACCGGGTTTGCACCGCACCCTGCTCGGTGACGGCATTGCCACCACCGCCGCAGGCCTGTTCGGCGGTCCGCCCAATACCACGTACGCCGAAGTGACGGGCGCGGTGATGCTGACCAAGAACTACAACCCGAAAATCATGACCTGGGCATCGATCTTCGCGATCACCCTGGCGTTCATCGGCAAGTTCGGCGCGCTGCTGCAGAGCATTCCGGTGCCGGTGATGGGCGGGATTCTGTGCCTGCTGTTCGGTTCGATTGCGGCGGTGGGCATGAACACCCTGATTCGCCACAGGATCGACCTGTCGGAAGCGCGCAATCTGGTGATCGTCTCGGTGACGTTAGTGTTTGGTATCGGTGGCGTGCTGATCGGTACAGGCACTGGCCCGGACGATTTCGGCATGAAAGGCATCGCCCTGTGCGCCGTGACCGCCATCGTGCTGAACCTGATCCTGCCGGGCAACGACAGCTGGAAAAACAAGCAGCTGGATGATCAGTTGCCGTAAGAGCGTTGACCGTGACGCACTGCGTCACATCACGGCCGGACGCAGAGCGTCCTGAGAGGCATTACCACGCGGAGCGTGGTAACGATCATTGTTTTCATGCATGCAGCCCGGGACGCTCTGCGTCCCGTTTGAACCAGCGCCTTACAACATCAACGGTGCACGTTCGCAGAGCTTGTTCAACTCACGTGCCCAGTTCGGATCGTCGTTCAGGCACGGTATCAGTACCAACTCCTCCCCGCCCGCTTCCTTGAACTGCTCGGCACCGCGGTCGCCAATCTCTTCCAGCGTCTCGATGCAGTCGGCGACAAATGCCGGACACATGACCAGCAGCTTCTTCACGCCCTGCGCCGCCAGCTCGTCAAGGCGCGCTTCGGTGTAGGGTTCGATCCACTTGGCGCGCCCCAGACGCGACTGGAACGATACCGACCATTTGCCATCGGGGATGCCCATGCGCTTGGCAAAAGCGGCAGCCGATTGCAGGCATTGCGCGCGGTAGCAGGTGGCGAGCACCTCTGCGGGCGCGGTCATGCAGCAGTCTTCCTTGAAGCAGTGCTTACCGGTCGGGTCCAGCTTGTGCAAATGGCGCTCGGGCAGACCGTGAAAGCTCAGCAGCAAGTGGTCGTGTGGCTGCTCCAGGTGCGGGCGTACATTGTCCACCAGTGCGTTCAGGTATTCCGGCTGATCGAAGAACGGCTGCAGCAGTGAGAACTGCACCTTCAGCGATTTTGCCCGCACTACACGCTTGGCTTCTTCGATGACCGTGGTGACGGTGCTGTCGGCAAACTGTGGATACAGCGGCGCAAGGGTGACTTTCTTGATGCCCTGCTCTGCCAGCCGCGTCAGCACGGTTTCGATGGAGGGCTCGCCGTATCGCATCGCCAGCTCGACCGGGCCGTGATCCCACTCTTTCTTCATGGCCTGTTGCAGACGCTTGCTCAGCACAACCAGCGGCGAGCCCTCATCCCACCAGATCGACGCGTAAGCGTGAGCAGACTGTTCCGGGCGCTTGATCAGAATCAGCGACACCAGCAGCCTGCGCACCGGCCACGGCAGGTCGATGACGTAAGGATCCATGAGGAACTGATTGAGGTAGCTACGCACATCTGCCACCTGGGTGGATGCAGGCGAACCCAGGTTGACCAGCAACAACGCGTGATCAGTCATGCAACTTCCTAATTCAATGGCTTTCAGTGTCGACCCAGCAGATCCTGCAGGGCGGTTTTCAGATCAGTAAAACGAAACGTGAAACCGGCTTGCTGCAGACGATCGGGGCGCGCCCGTTGCCCGCCCAGCAGCAGTACCGACAATTCCCCCAGCAGCACTTTGAGCGCCAGCGAAGGCATCGGCATGAAAGCCGGCCGATGCAGGATGCCTGCAAGGGTCTTGGCAAAATCGCGGTTGCGTACGGCCGCAGGCGCACAAAGATTATAAGGGCCGCGGGCATCGTCGAGATTCAACAGAAAATCAATCGCTGCGATTTGGTCCTGAACGTGAATCCAGGGCATCCACTGCCGACCGTTGCCAATCGGGCCGCCCATGCCGAACTTGAAAGGCGGCAACAGTTTCTGCAAAAAACCGCCACGGTCGGACAACACCAGACCGGTGCGTATCAACACCACCCGCACACCCAAGGCTTCACCCCGCTGCGCGGTCTCTTCCCAGGCACCGCACAACTGGCTGGCAAAGTCTTCCTTGGCGGGGTGAGAGGTTTCGTCCAGCTCTCGTTCACCGCTGTCGCCATACCAGCCCACCGCCGACCCGGAGATCATCAGCGCGGGCTTTTGTGTCGCCTTGCCCATCCACGCCAGCAACTGCTCGGTCAGACCGATGCGGCTGTCCCAGAGCATCAATCGACGCTTGCGGGTCCAGGGCCTGTCGGCAATCGGCGCGCCTGCCAGGTTGACGACGGCATCGACGGGCTGATCGCCCAGTTCGTCGAGACGGGCAATGCCCTTCACCGATGATCCGCACAGCTTGGGCACATCAGCGGGCCGTCGACTCCAGACGGTCAATTGATGACCCTGGGTGGACCAGTGTCGGCAGAGCGCTCGTCCTATCAAACCAGTACCGCCGGTCAGCAATATGTGCATGGCAGGTTACCTCGCGTGGCGTTCGTGGCAATTGAGTAGTCTATTTTTCAAGGGTGACGCTTATCCAGACAACGAAACCATTGACTGAACCATAGGCCACACCTGAACGGACTGGAGCTTTACTGCCCCGCTCGGGTGGTTGGCCCATTGTCGATTGGCAGCAGACTGAACGTCTTCGACCTTCAAGGTTGCAGAGTGACTCACAACAGAATCGAGAACCACTGCAAGTTATACCAGACAAGAAGATTGTACAGGTTTTAACTACGGCGTAGTCTGTACAGACAAGGTAACGAGGCCCCTATGACTGTCCCTATCGCAATCATCGGTACCGGTATCGCCGGACTTTCAGCGGCCCAGGCGCTCACTGCAGCCGGGCATGAGGTGCACCTGTTCGACAAAAGCCGCGGCAGCGGCGGTCGGATGTCCAGCAAACGCAGCGACGCAGGCTCGCTGGACATGGGTGCGCAATATTTCACCGCTCGCGATCGGCGCTTTGCGACGGCCGTCAAACAGTGGCAGGCCCAGGGCCATGTCGCCGAGTGGACACCTTCGCTCTACAACTTTCAGAACGGCAGACTCAGCCCGTCGCCAGACGAACAGGTGCGCTGGGTCGGCAAGCCCGGCATGAGCGCTATCACCCGCGCCATGCGTGGCGATCTGCCGGTGTCGTTCTCGTGCCGCATCACTGAAGTGTTTCGCGGTGAACAGCACTGGAACCTGCTGGACGCGGAAGGCGAGAGCCATGGCCCGTTCAGCCACGTCATCATCGCAACGCCCGCCCCTCAGGCCACGCCGTTGCTGGCAGCGGCACCCAAGCTGGCCAGCGTCGTGGCCGGGGTCAAGATGGACCCGACCTGGGCCATCGCGCTGGCATTCAGCACACCGCTGCAAACGCCCATGCAAGGCTGCTTCGTACAGGACAGCCCGGTTGACTGGCTGGCACGCAACCGCAGCAAACCCGAACGCGATGACACGCTCGACACCTGGATTCTGCACGCCACCAGCAACTGGAGTCGGCAGCATCTGGACATGCCGAAGGAAGAAGTCATCGAGCAGTTGCAAGGTGCGTTTGCAGAGATGATCGAGTGCACGATGCCCGAACCTGTCTTTACCCTCGCCCACCGCTGGCTGTATGCACGCCCGGCAGGCTCTCACGAATGGGGCGCGCTTTCCGACGCCGACCTTGGCATTTATGTGTGCGGCGACTGGTGCCTGTCAGGCCGGGTCGAAGGTGCATGGCTCAGTGGTCAGGAAGCCGCGCGCCGTTTGTTGGAACACGCGCAATGAACCAGATCAATCCACGCAAACTGCTGCTGTCGAAATGGACAGCAGCCACGCCGGTCAATCGTGAGAAGCATTTTATGGTGACCGAGCTGTTCAAGGACGAAGAAGGCACAGTGCTGGAAATCGAGCTGCAGGCGGTGCTGACCCAACGCAGCGAGCGCCTGCCGTGGCAGGTGCTGCAGGCAGCGGACGTATGGCGGATGGGCTGGAAGTAGCACTTCAAGCGTGTCTGCCGTGCGACAGCATTACGCTGGAGACGTGAAGGCCTCCTACAACCCAGTAATCACTGCCTCAACCCCCTTTTCCACCCTCTACAAACAATTTGACTTGTACAGCTATGCACCTATGATGAGTGCAAGTTGTACAGAGCATTTTGTCTGTACAAGTCTTCTGTAGAGGTTGGTGATGTCAACGGACGTAATCGAAAAGCCCAAACTCGGTATCAGTGCCTGCCTGATGGGCGCCGAGGTTCGCTTCAATGGCGGCCACAAGGAATCGCATCTGTGCACCCGTGCACTGAGCCAATACTTTGATTTCGTCCAGGCCTGCCCTGAAGTCGCGATCGGTATGGGCATCCCGCGCGAGCCTATCCGGCTGGTCGGTGATGCGGAAAATCCTCGCGCGCTGGGCACGGTCAATCGCGAACTTGACGTCACCGAGGCCTTGGCCGATTACGGCACGCAGATGGCCGAAGAGCTGGGCGACCTCTGCGGTTACATCTTCATGCAGAAATCTCCGTCGTGCGGCCTGGAGCGAGTGAAGGTTTATCGCGAGAACGGCGCGCCGGTCGACGGTGGAGGCACCGGCATCTACGCCAAGGCCTTCTGCGAACGCCACCCCAACCTGCCGGTAGAAGAAGACGGACGTCTCAACGACGCCGTGCTGCGGGAAAACTTCGTGACGCGGGTGTTCGCTTATTCGGCGTGGCAGCAGCTTCTGAAAGAAGGCGTGACGCGCCGCGCCCTGACCGAATTCCACTCGCGCTACAAATACCAACTGATGGCCAACGACCCCGTGCAATACAAGGCACTGGGCAAAATGCTCGGCAGCATGGGCCGCAGTGATCCGAAAGACATCGCTCCACAGTATTTCAGCGACCTGATGACCGCACTCAAGAAATGCGCGACTCGTCGCACCCACACCAACGTACTTCAGCACCTGGCTGGCTACCTCAAGCAGACCATCGGCGCCGAAGACAAACAGGAAATCCAGCAGTTGATCGGCCAGTACCATCAGGGGATCGTGCCCTTGATCGTGCCGCTGACCCTGCTCAAACACCATTTCCGCCAACACCCGGATCCGTATGTGGCGCTGCAGGTGTACATGCAGCCGCATCCGGAAAACCTCAGCCTGCGTAATGCGATTTGACTATGAATGAACTGGATAAGGATGCCCCGGACGACTGGCTGCCGATCCGCGAGGTTGCACGTCAGACCGGCGTCAATGCCGTCACTCTGCGTGCGTGGGAACGGCGTTACGGCCTGATCGTCCCGCACCGTACCGAGAAGGGTCATCGCCTGTATTCACAGGAACACGTCCAGCGCGTGATGATGATTCTTACCTGGCTCAACCGTGGCGTGTCGGTCAGCCAGGTCAAGGCCTTGCTCGACGACGACCTGCAGGACGCGCCTGTACCTTCGAACGACTGGGATGCGCTGCGTCAGACGCTGCTGATCGCCATTGGCGAGCTGGCCGAGCGTCGAGTCGATGATGTGTTCAACCAGGCCATGTCGCTGTACCCGCCACGCACCCTGTGCGAGCAACTGCTTATGCCGCTGCTGGCGGAGCTGGAACAGCGTTGGCAAGGCAAGTTTGGCGCTCAACTGGAGCGCACCTTCTTT
Source organism: Pseudomonas sp. fls2-241-TYG-175 (assembly GCF_030209155.1). Lineage (NCBI taxonomy): Bacteria > Pseudomonadati > Pseudomonadota > Gammaproteobacteria > Pseudomonadales > Pseudomonadaceae > Pseudomonas > Pseudomonas sp. fls2-241-TYG-175. The sequence continues at coordinate 8,923 of NZ_JARVSO010000015.1, forward strand.
TACTCCTGGCTGCGCAGCAAGTTCGGCGCACGCATCTACCACAACAATCGCCAGCTCAGCGGCAGGCCCGTGTTGCTGGTCAACCAATCCGACCTGCCGCTGGAGCCACACCTGTGGCTGACGGCATGGCTGGTCAGCAGCGCCGACTGCCCGGTCGAAGTGTTCGACTGGCCCCTGCCCGCCGGAGAGCTGGCGCTGGCGGCCGAATACCTGCAACCGCGCGGCATCGTGCTGTATTCGAGCAAATCCCTGAACGTCGCCCAGCTGCCACGCTTGCTGGCCAATATTGCCTGCCCGGTGGTGCTGGGTGGACCAACGGTGAAGATCCATAACGCCGAGTTGCTCGTAAGTGCAAACGAGGTTGTAGGTCTGACCCTCGTCGACGACCCGCTCAGTGCTCAGATCGAGCTCAACAGGCTCGGCATTATCTAAGGACTCAACATGCAACTGCTTTGGCTGCGCACTGACCTGCGCGTTCATGACAATACTGCCTTGAGCGCCGCCATGGAGCGGGGACCGACACTGGCGGTCTATCTGATCAGTCCGGCCCAATGGCAAAGCCATGACGACGCAGACTGCAAGGTCGACTTCTGGCTGCGTAATCTGGTCGAGCTGGAAAAGGCGCTCGGCAAACTCAATGTGCCGTTGCTGATCCGCGAAGCGGACACCTGGGACAAGGCGCCCGAGGTTCTGTCGACACTGTGCGGGCAGTTCAAGATTGAAGCTGTTCATGCCAACGAGGAATACGGCATCAACGAAACCCGCCGCGACGAGGCGGTGCAGAAGACGCTGGAAGATGCCGGGGTTCATTTCCACAGCCATCTGGACCAGTTGCTGTTCAAGCCCGGCAGTGTTCTGACCAAGACCGGCAACTATTTTCAGGTCTTCAGCCAGTTCAAGAAAGTCTGCTATTCGCGACTGCACGAAGCGATGCCGCGTACGGTACGCACGCCCAGGCCACAGGACTCTTTGCCGACCAAAAGCGACGCGATTCCGCATACGGTCAAAGGCTTCTCTACGCCGTCCGAAGCACTGCGCAACCTGTGGCCTGCGGGTGAGGACGAGGCGCATCGGCGTTTGTCCGAGTTCACTGACGATCAAATTCATTACTACAAGACCGAACGCGACCTCCCGGCAAAGCCCGGCACCAGTCAGCTGTCGGCCTACCTTGCAGCGGGCGTGGTCTCGCCGCGTCAGTGTCTGCACGCGGCCCTGACCAGCAATCATGGGGAATTCGAGACCGGCAGTGAAGGAAGCGTGACCTGGATCAATGAACTGTTGTGGCGTGAGTTCTACAAGCACACGCTGGTCGGCTATCCTCGTGTTTCACGCCATCGTGCGTTTCGCCCCGAAACCGAAGCCTTGCAATGGCGTAACGCGCCTGACGAACTGCTGGCCTGGCAAGAGGCGCGCACCGGTCTGCCGATCATCGACGCGGCCATGCGTCAATTGCTGGAGACCGGCTGGATGCATAACCGACTACGGATGGTCGTTGCGATGTTCCTCACCAAGAATCTGCTGATCGACTGGCGGGAAGGCGAGCGCTTTTTCATGCGCCACCTGATCGACGGTGACCTGGCCGCCAACAACGGTGGCTGGCAATGGAGTTCGTCCACCGGAACGGACTCTGTGCCCTACTTCCGTATTTTCAACCCGCTCTCGCAGTCGGAACGATTCGACCCTGAAGGCGTGTTCCTCAAGCGCTGGCTGCCGGAGCTGGCTGACCTTAACAAAAAGCAGGTCCACAACCCGGCCTCTGCCGGTGGCCTGTTTGGCGTCGCGGATTATCCGGCGCCCATCGTCGACCTGAGCAAAAGCCGCGCCCGTGCGCTGGCCGCCTTCAAGGCGCTGCCCGGCCGCCAGTCGGCGACGGAGAAAGCGGATGACTGATTTCCTGCATCGATTCGCTGAAGGCTTCGCGGCGCTGAACAAGGAAAACCTTGATCGGATCGCCGAGCTGTACAGCGACGACGTCTCTTTCAGCGACCCGATGCACGACATCCATGGCCTGGCAGACATGCGGCGCTATTTCGCCGAGCTGTATGCCAACGTCAGCGACCTGCGTTTCGACTTCCATGCGTTCGACGAGGTCCGGTCCGGTGAGGGCTATCTGCTCTGGACCATGCACTACTCACATCCGCGTCTGGCCAATGGCCGCACCATCCATGTCCAGGGCTGCTCGCACCTGAAGTGGCGCGACGACAAGGTTTATCGGCACCGGGACTACTTCGACGCTGGCGCACTGCTCTATGAGCATTTGCCCGTCATGGGTCGGGTGATCAATTGGCTCAAGAAGAGGTTGGCATGAACACTCCTGTTGCTCGACGTATCTGGCTGACCGGTGCAAGCAGCGGTATCGGCCTCGCGCTGGCCATTGAACTGCTCAAGGCGGGCCATCGTGTTGCGCTGACCGCACGCACGCTGGAGCCGCTGCAGAACCTGGCCGCGCAATACCCTACTCAAGTGCTGCTGGCGACCGGCGATATCACCGACGGCCTGCAGGTCACTGCCATTGCAGACCTGATCGCTCAGGAATGGGGTGCGCTGGACACGGCGATCCTCAACGCGGGCACCTGTGAGTACATCGATGCCCGGCAATTCGAAGCCGCGATGGTCGAGCGCGTGGTGCGCACCAACCTGCTGGCCAGCAGTTTCTGTATTCAGGAAGCCTTGCCGCTGCTGCGCAAGGGGCGTCGTCCTCATCTGGTCGGCGTAGCCAGTGCCGTGACCTTTCTGGCCCTGCCACGCGCCGAAGCCTATGGCGCGTCCAAGGCCGGTCTGCGCTATCTGTTCGAAGCCCTGCGCCTGGATCTGGCCAGCGAGAATATCGACGTGACCATCGTCAGTCCGGGTTTCGTTGATACACCGCTGACCGAGAAAAACGATTTTCCGATGCCCATGCGCTGGCCGGTCGGCAAGGCAGCGAAATACATCGCCCAGAATCTGGCTCGCGAAAAACGTCCGCTGGAGATCGCCTTCCCTGCCGCATTCATTTTCAGCATGCGACTGCTGGCCATGCTGCCCGCCCGAGCCAGGTTCGCCATTGGCAAGCGCATGGCACGCTCTTCCGAACCCGGCGCGACGTCGAATAAGGACTTTCAATGAAAATCGCCGTAGTCGGCAGCGGTATTGCCGGGCTGACCAGTGCCTACCTGCTCAACCGCTCGCACGATGTGACGGTGTTCGAATCGTCCGACTGGATCGGCGGGCACACGCACACCGTGGATGTGCAGGTCGATGGTCGTCATCACGCCATCGATACCGGTTTCATTGTGTTCAACGACTGGACGTATCCGAACTTCATCAAGTTGCTCGGCCAGTTGGGTGTGGCGTTCAAACCCACCGAAATGAGCTTTTCGGTACACGATCCGCGTACCGGGGTCGAGTACAACGGCAACAACCTGAACAGCCTGTTCGCCCAGCGCAGCAACCTGCTGTCACCCAAATTCTGGGGCATGCTGCGCGACATTCTGCGCTTCAATCGCTTGGCCATCGAAGACCTGGAAAACCAGCGCATCGCAGCTGACACCACGCTGGGTGAGTACTTGAAGAACGGCGGTTACGGCCAGCGCTTTATCGATCATTACATCGTGCCGATGGGTGCGGCGATCTGGTCGATGTCGCTGGCGGACATGCTGGGATTCCCGCTGCAGTTCTTTGTGCGCTTCTTCAAGAACCACGGCCTGCTGTCAGTGACCAACCGGCCGCAGTGGTGCGTGATCGAAGGCGGTTCGAGAAGCTACATCGAGCCGTTGACGGCCTCTTTCCGGGAGAAGATTCGTCTGTCCTGTCCGGTCACCCGAGTCGAGCGCGATCAGGACGGCGTCACGCTGCACAGCGCGATGGGCACCGAGCGCTTCGACAAGGTGATCTTCGCCTGTCACAGCGATCAGGCCCTCGCCATGCTGGCCGAGCCGTCCAGTGCCGAGCAAAGCGTTCTGGGCGCGTTGCGCTATGCCGAGAACGACGTGGTGCTGCACACCGACACCCGACTGCTGCCTGACCGCCGCCTGGCTTGGGCCAGCTGGAATTACCGGCTGGGCGGCGGCGAGCAGCAACTGGCGGCCGTCACGTATGACATGAATATTCTGCAGGGCATCGAGAGCGAGACCACTTTCTGCGTAAGCCTGAATCAGAACGCGGCCATCGATCCTGAAAAGGTCATCGGCCGCTATCGCTACGCTCACCCGCAATACAGCCTGCAGGCCGTTGCAGCCCAGGCTCGCTGGGAAGAAATCAGCGGCGTCGATCACACGTGGTACTGCGGCGCGTATTGGGCCAACGGCTTTCATGAAGACGGCGTGGTCAGCGGTCTGCGTGTCGCCAAAGCCTTCGGGGAAGCCCTGTGAACAGCGCGCTGTACAGCGGCTGGATCTCGCATCGGCGGTTTGCCCCCCGAGCGCATGCGTTCACCTATCGCATTGGCCTGCTGTATCTGGATCTGGATGAACAGGCCAGCGTGCTCGGCTTATCGCCGCTGGCCGGGAGCAAACGCTTTGCGCCGTTCTCGTTTCGTGAGCGCGATTACCTGCCGGAACTGACAGGCCGTGGTCTCTCGCTGATCGAGGCCGTGCGCGAACGGGTCAGTGCTGCGCTGGGGCGCACGCCGACGGGCTCCGTTTGCCTGCTGACCCAGGCGCGCAGCTGGGGCCTGTCGTTCAATCCGGTGAGTTTCTTCTATTGCCATGAGGCTGACGGCTCGCTGGCCGCCATCTTGTGTGAAGTGACCAACACCCCGTGGGGCGAGCGCTACAGCTATGTACTGCCGGCCGACGGCGAAGGGCATCAGCATTTTGCCGTGGCCAAGGCGTTTCATGTTTCACCGTTTCTGCCTCGCGATCTTGAGTACCGAATGAGTTTCAGCCAGCCCGCCGAACGCATCGGCGTGCACATGGCCGACTGGCAGGGCGAACTGAAAATGTTCGACGCCACGCTCAACCTGACGCGCCAGAGCCTGAGCCGTCAAACGCTGCACCGTTACCTGATCACGTTTCCCTGGATGACCGCAAAAACCTGTCTGGCGATTTACTGGCAGGCCATGCGCCTGCTCGCCAAACGCATACCGATCTTTTCCCATCAGGCCGCCGACGGCGAGTACCGTGCTGCCGCCGCGCAACCCAAGGATTCACGCCATGAAAAGCAGTAGCAGTAGTTTTTCTGCCAATCTGGGTACCAACAGCCTGACCGCCAGCATCCTGCGTCGAGGTGTGCTTCGACAACTGGCAGGCCTGCGCAATGGTCAACTGGTCGTCATCGAAGGTGGCGAGCGCCACACATTCGGCAAGGCAGGCGCCCTGATTCAAGGTGAAGTGCACGTTCTGGATTCTGCCGCCTGGGGCATGATCGCCAGCACCGGCTCGATCGGAGCTGCCGAGGCGTTCATCCACGGGTACTGGACCACGCCGGACCTGACCGCCGTGGTCAGAATCTTCGTCAGCAACCTGGATGTGCTGGACGCCATGGAAGGCGGTTTCGCCCGCCTGACGCGCCCGGTGATTCACGGCTTGCACTGGCTGAACCGCAACACGCGCAAAGGCTCGCAGAAAAACATCGCGGCCCATTACGACTTGGGTAACACGCTGTTCGAGCAGTTTCTCGACCCGACGATGATGTACTCCGCCGCCCAGTTCCTGAGCCCGGACGACACACTGGAACAGGCGCAGTTGAACAAACTGGAGCGCATCTGCCAGAAGCTGGCGCTCAAACCGACCGATCACCTGCTGGAAATCGGCACGGGCTGGGGCAGCATGGCCATCTATGCGGCGCAGCATTATGGATGCCGGGTCACGACCACGACCCTTTCCGCCGAGCAATTCGCCTACACCGAACAACGCCTGAACGAGCTGGGCCTGAAGGATCGCGTCACGCTGCTGCTGACCGACTATCGAGACCTGACCGGCGAGTACGACAAGCTGGTGTCCATCGAAATGATCGAAGCCGTGGGCCACCGCTTCCTGCCGACCTATTTCAAGCAATGCGCCAGCCTGCTCAAAAGCGACGGGCTGATGCTGCTGCAGGCGATCACCATTCGCGAGCAGCGTTACGCGCAGGCCAAGCGCAATGTGGACTTCATCCAGCGCTATATCTTTCCCGGCGGCGCCCTGCCCTCGGTGGCGAAGATGCTCGACATCGTCGGTTCCGACACCGACATGAACCTGCTGCACATGGAAGACTTCGGCCTGCACTACGCGCGCACGCTGCGCATGTGGTACGACAATTTCAGGCACGCCCACGTCAAACTGACCGAACTGGGCTATGACGAGTATTTCCTGCGGTTGTGGGAGTTCTATCTGTGCTACTGCGAGGGTGGCTTTCTGGAGCGTACCATCGGCACTGCTCAACTGCTGCTGGCCAAACCCGAAGCACTGCGTGAACCGTTGCTCGGACGTTTCAATGCTTAAGCCGGTCGCCAACGCACTGCTGTTCCAGGCGGGCTGGTTCGCCTGTGTGCTGGGCAGCAACAGTTACTGGCTACTGATTGCCGTCGGCGTGCTGCTGATTCACTTCCTTTGGCTCAGCTCTTGGGCGGCCGAAGGAAGGCTGGTGCTGATGGTCACACTGGTGGGCATGGTGTTGGACAGCGTGCTGATGATGCTGGGGGTCTTCGACTTCGGCACCGGCGGTTATCTGATCCCGCTGTGGCTGATTCTGTTATGGGCGATTCTGGGCACCACGCTCAACCATTGCCTTGCCTGGACAGCGACGCCCGTCTGGCGGGCGGCGGTTCTGGGCGCTATTGGCGGCCCGATGTCTTACTATGCCGGCTCACAACTGGCGCAGGTTCATCTTCCGCTCGGGTTCTGGCCCAGCATGACGCTGCTGGCCTTGATCTGGGCAGCTGTATTTCCCCTGCTTCAGTGGCTGGCAGCAAGCGTGCGCGCCAGACACCCGGGAGCTTCCCTCTGAACGACACCCTCATCCCGCTCGTACCTGTCATCGACGAGGAACCCGTCACCTGCTCCACCTGCGCAGCCTGCTGCTGCCAACTGGAGGTGATGCTTATCACCGATACGGGTGTGCCTGAGCGTTACATTGATACCGATGACTGGGGCGGCGAAGTCATGCTGCGCCTGGACGACGGCTGGTGCGCGGCGCTGGATCGCAACACGATGATGTGCACGATCTATGAGAAACGACCGTTGATCTGTCGGGAATTCGAGGCGGGTGCGGAGGATTGTCTGAACGAGCGCAAGGGGATTGCGACGGCTTATCTTTGATGGGGCTGCAGGTGAGACCTGCAGCTTGCCGGACGCATGCCAATGCAGCGCATTGGCACGATCAGGTTTGAATCAGAACGGCATTTTGTAGTGCAGTGCGTAGCTTTCGATACCATCGTTCGGCTGTTTGATGCCGGCGTTGGAGTAGTGAGTGGCACGGATGCCAACCTCATGACCGCCCGCGAAACGCAGACCGAAGCCGATACGGTCTTCGAAGTTGAAGGCCGAGCCAAACTTGCGATCTTCAACCTGAGTGTTCGAGAACACGGAAACGCCGATACCTGCCTCGATGTAAGGCTTCACGCTGCCGCCTGCGAACTCATAGACCAGAACCGGAGAGAACGACAGACTGTGGTTGTCTTTGTAATCCTTGCCGTCCCAGTAGGTGTAGGCACCATCCCAGTAACCGGTCAGACGACCCACGTCGCTTTGCAGCCAGCTCTTGTCCCAATCGAATTGAACGCCCAGACGATAGGTCATGGTCGATTCGCCGGTCTGACCGACCGAAAACTCGACGCCATCAGCCTGCGCCATTGAAACTTGCCCCGCCAGGATGGCTGAAAAAACAGCCATGCAAAAGAATCTCTTCATGAGAAACGCCCTAAATTGTATGAAGTGTTACCAGTATTGAAATTGGGTCAGTCGCGCTTATAGAAATCGCAGACGAAGCGTTAGTTCAGCCCCGAAACGATTTTTTTCACGTTTTTTTTACAAATGGAAGCTTCTCACATTACTGGAAGTTTTCCATAGGTCGCGTAGGACTTTTCTGAATTTGTCAGGATCGTCACTGGACCAATACAACGTCTCGCGAGCAGGGCCGCTGGCGAGCAGACCGTTTGCGGATAAGAGACGCTCAAGCTGACGCGCCACCGCAGCGCCGGTATCGATCAGGGCGACCGACTCGGGGAGCATTTGCTGCAGCAACGGTTTGAGGAAGGGGTAATGCGTGCAGCCCAGAATGACAGTGTCGCAACGCTCGGCCAGCAAAGGCTCGACGTAGCGACCCAGCAACTGACGAATCTGTGGGCTTTGCAGATCACCGGTTTCAATCAGTTCGACCAGCCCCGGGCAGGGCTGAGTCACCACACGAACATCACTGGCGAACCTGTCGAGCAAGGCGGCGAAGCGAGCGCTCTGCAGCGTTCCAGTTGTTGCCAGTACGCCTACAACGCCGCTGCGGGTCGCCTCGGCCGCGGGTTTGACCGCAGGCTCCATGCCCACGATGGGCCAGTCCGGATAAAGCTGACGAATATGGGCAACGCCTGCCGCCGTGGCCGTATTACACGCAACGACCAGCGCCTTGGCACCCTGCTCGCGAAAGAAACCGGCGATGCTCAGGCAGCGTTCGACGATGTACTCGGGGCTTTTTTCGCCATACGGAATGTGGCCGCAATCGGCCAGGTACATCAGCGATTCGTGGGGCAGCCTCTGACGAATCTCGCCCAGCACCGACAGGCCTCCGACACCGGAGTCGAACACCCCGACCGGAGCATCGCTGCCATAGCTCATGTGAACGTCAAGCATGCTCGCCCTGCCCGTTTGCCGCACCACAGACGCTGCAACCGGGATCACGCTTGACCTTCAATTCTCGAAAACGGGTGGTCAATGCATCGATCAACAATAGGCGACCCACCATCGGTTCGCCAAAACCTGCGAGCAGCTTCAACGCTTCAAGGGCCTGCAGGCTGCCCACCAGTCCGACCAGCGGACCGATGACACCCGCCTCGCTGCACGTCAGTTCGGCCTCGCTGCCATGCCCATATAGACAGTGGTAGCAGGGACTCTCGCTGCGCCGCGGATCGAACACCGACAGCTGACCTTCGAGCCGAATGGCCGCACCGCTGACCAGCGGCTTGCCAGCCATCACGCACGCAGCATTGACTGCCTCGCGGGTCGAGAAGTTATCGGAGCAGTCCAGAACCAGATCCACGGCCTGTACCGCAGCGCTCAATGAATCGACGTTCAGCGCTTCACGATGGGCGACCAGCCGGACTTCCGGGTTGATGGCGGTCAGACGGACGATGGCCGAATCCACCTTGGTCATACCGACACTCTGGGTGTCATGAATGATCTGGCGTTGCAGATTGGTCAGGTCGACACTGTCGAAGTCTGCCAGGTGCAGCTCGCCGACTCCGGCAGCCGCCAGGTACAAGGCGACCGGCGAGCCCAGCCCGCCGAGTCCAACCACCAGTGCCCGACTTTTGCCGAGGCGCAATTGTCCTTCGATATCGACGTGTTGCAGCAGAATCTGCCGGCTATAGCGCAGCAGCTCCTGATCACTCAGCACGGCACGCATCCGAAGGTAATACGCTCATGTTCACCCAGATCACGGCGGGTCTGAATGCGCTCGAAGCCATGACGGATCAGCAACTCGCGCACTGCAGGACCCTGGTCATAGCCATGTTCCAGCAACAACCAGCCGCCCGGAGTCAGGTGAGCGGGCGCCTCGCTGATGATGGTGCGCAGATCGTCCAGACCATCGGGGCCTGAGGTCAGCGCACTGCCTGGTTCGAAACGCACATCGCCCATCGAAAGATGCGGATCGGTTTCGGCGATGTACGGCGGGTTGCTGATGATCAGATCGAACTGCCGACCTTCCAGCGCACTGAACCAGTGGCTGTTCAGAACTTCGGCGTTGTCCAGTTGCAGACGCTGGCGATTGCGCTCGGCCAGCGCCACGGCTTCAGGCACACGATCAACAGCCGTGATTTTCCATTGCCGACGGTCATTGGCCAGCGCAAGACCGATGGCTCCGGTGCCCGTTCCCAGGTCCAGAACCTGGGTAGGCGCGAAAGCAGGCACCAACTCCAATGCAGCCTCGACCAGCATTTCAGTCTCGGGTCGTGGAATCAGGGTGTGCGGCGCGACTTCGAGGTCGAGCTTCCAGAAGCCTTGCTGACCCAGAATATAGGCGACAGGCTCACCGGTACGGCGACGTTGCAGGTAACCCGCGAACGCCAGCGCCGCTTCAGTGCTGACAATGCGCTCGGGCCAGGTGTGCAGGAAGCTGCGGGGCTTGCCCAGGACAGCGGCCAGCAACAACTCGGCGTCGAGCCGGGCGGTCGGGGAATCGGGAAGCTCAGCGCTTCTTAACAAGCTGGCGATGATGGTCATTTACTCACCCAGTGCCGCAAGTTGATCAGCCTGATATTCAGCGAGTAGCGGTTCTATCACTGCATCGACTCCACCGGCCATGACTTCATCCAGCGAATACAGGGTCAGGTTCACGCGGTGATCCGTTACTCGCCCCTGAGGGAAATTGTACGTGCGAATACGCTCCGAACGGTCACCGGAGCCCACGAGCAGCTTGCGCTCGCTGGCAATCGCATTGGCCGCGGCGCTGGTCTGCTGGTCATTGAGTTTGGCAGATAACCAGGACATCGCACGCGCTCTGTTCTTGTGCTGCGACCGCTCTTCCTGGCACTCCACGACGATACCTGACGGCAAGTGGGTGATGCGGATGGCCGAGTCGGTCTTGTTGACGTGCTGACCACCGGCGCCGGAGGAACGGTAGGTGTCGACACGCAGGTCCGCCGGGTTGATCTCGATCGCCTGCTGTTCATCAGGTTCCGGCAACACCGCCACCGTGCAGGCCGACGTATGAATGCGGCCCTGGGATTCGGTTTCCGGTACGCGCTGCACACGATGCGCACCGGACTCGAACTTCAGCTTGCCGTAGACGTTCTCGCCTTCGACGCGGGCAATGACTTCCTTGTAGCCGCCATGTTCGCCTTCGTTCTCGGACAGTACTTCGACGCGCCAGCCACGTCGTTCGGCATAACGCGAATACATGCGAAACAGGTCGCCGGAAAAAATGGCCGCTTCGTCGCCGCCGGTACCGGCGCGTATTTCCAGAAACACGTTACGGCCGTCGTTAGGGTCTTTGGGCAGCAACAGGCGCTGCAACTCAGCCTCCAGCTCGACCAGTTGCAGCTTGGTCTCCCGAACTTCCTCAACCGCCATTTCACGCATGTCCGGATCACTGTCCTTGAGCAGCGCCTGCGCACCTTCCAGATCGGCCACCAGCTTGATGCGCTGATTGTAGAGCGCGATAACAGGCTCTACCTCGGCGTATTCACGAGAATAGGCGCGAAATTTGGTCTGATCGCTGATGACTTCTGCATCGCCCAGCAACGCAGTCAGTTCCTCGAAGCGGTCGCTGAGCACATCCAGCTTGTTGAGCAGTGAAGCTTTCATTGCGGGGTTTTATCCGTCGAGCCCTCACCGAGGGCAAAAAGTTCCTGAGCCATGGCCAGCGCATCGACGCGGCCTTCGGCAGACAGCTTCTTGAGCTGAACGCTCGGAGCGTGCAGCAATTTGTTGGTCAGACCGCGCGCCAGTTGCACCAGAACGTCTTCAGCATTGCTGCCGTTGGCGAGCATGCGCTGGGCCTTGCTCAGTTCTTCGTCCCGCAGCCGCTCGCTCTGCTGGCGATAGGCGCGCAACACATCGACTGCCGCCAGCTCACGCAGGCGGGACATGAAGTCCTCGGCTCCGGCACTGACCAGCTGTTCAGCCGCCAGTGCTGCGCCCTGACGACTTTTGAGATTCTCGGCGACGACTTCATGCAGGTCATCGACGCTGTACAGATAAACGTCATCCAGTTCGCCGACTTCCGGCTCGATATCGCGGGGTACGGCAATATCGACCATGAAGATCGGCTTGTGCTTGCGCAGTTTCAGCGCACTTTCAACGGCGCCCTTGCCCAGAATCGGCAACTGGCTGGCCGTCGAGCTGATGACAATGTCGCTGTTGACCAGCTCGGCCGGAATATCCGACAGCAACACCGCATGGGCACCGAACTCGGCGGCCAGAATACTCGCGCGTTCCAGCGTGCGGTTGGCGACCACGATGCGTTTGACGCCAAGGTCGTGCAAATGCCGGGCAACCAGCGTGATGGTCTCGCCCGCGCCGATCAGAAGCGCCTGACTGCGCTGCAGATCGCTGAAAATCTGTTTGGCCAGACTGACGGCGGCAAACGCTACCGATACCGGGTTCTCGCCAATGGCGGTGTCCGTGCGCACCTGTTTGGCAGCGCTGAAAGTGGCCTGGAACAGTCGGCCGAGCAACGGACCGACGGTACCCGCCTCGCGGGCGACAGCGTACGCCGATTTCATCTGGCCGAGAATCTGCGGCTCACCCAATACCAGAGAATCGAGACCCGACGCCACGCGCATCATGTGCCGCACGGCCTCGTCGTCTTCGTGGACATAGGCGCTGGCGCGCAGCTCATCCAGGCTCAGATGATGGTAATCGGCGAGCCAGGCCAGAATCTGATCGGCCACCCGCTCGTCATGCTCGATGTACAGCTCACTGCGATTGCAGGTCGAGAGGATTGCCGCTTCACGACTGTGCGTCAGGCGACACAGCTGCTGCAGGGCCTCAACCAACTGTTCGGGCGTAAATGCCACGCGCTCGCGAACGTCGACCGAGGCGGTCTTATGGTTGATACCAAGTGCAAGGAAGGCCATTCAGGGTCGCTGGTTGTGACGTGAAGCCGGCAATTGTCCTACTTCAATAAGCTCAGAACAACCACCGCATATTATTGTCCCACTAGAATCGTTCGTCGCAGGCCGCCTGTGCAGGCCTGCAGCACCGCTAAAATAAGCATTGCAGTACTTTTTCCGACGGCTGTGGGTTTGCCAACAGCCTTGTGTCATGATGATCCAAACCGCAGGTAAGCCGCCCTTCTTATATATGAATAGATTCTCCGCGTTGTTCCTTGCCCTGGCCTTTCTAGGCGGCTGTCAGTCCATGACCCCCGTTGCGTCGCAGCCCGATACTGCGCAGAAAGACACCCCGCCCGCGCCTGAAACCAAGCCGCAGGTTTACGGTTCGTTCACTCAGGAGACCCTTGTCAGCCTGCTGAGCGCGGAGCTGGCTGGCCAACGCAACCGCTTCGACATCGCGCTGGACAACTACGTGACCCAGGCGATCAAGACTCAGGATCCGGGCGTTTCCGAACGGGCCTATCGCATCGCCGAATACATGGGCGCCGACCAGTCGGCCCTGGAAACCGCGCTGATCTGGGCCAAAAACGACCCGAAGAACCTTGAGGCGCAACGGGCCGCCGCGATTCAACTGGCGCGCTCCGGCCGCTACGACGACTCCATGGCTTACATGGAGAAGGTGCTGCAGGGTCAGGGCGACACGCATTTCGACTTCCTGGCACTGTCCGCCGCAGAAACCGATTCGGATACGCGCAACGGCTTGCTCAAAAGCTTTGACCGGTTGCTGGGCAAATACCCGAATAACGGTCAACTGATCTTCGGCAAAGCACTACTGCTTCAACAGAACGGCGACTCCGAACAGTCGCTCAAGCTGTTGGAAGACAATCCCCCCAAGGAAGGCGAAGTAGCGCCCATCCTGCTCCGCACCCGCCTGCTGCAAAGCATGGGACGCGGTAAGGAAGCATTGCCGATCCTTGAAAAAAGCATCAAGAAATACCCCGAAGACAAACGTCTGCGCCTGACCTATGCCCGTATGCTGGTGGAACAGAACCGCATGAATGATGCAAAGGTGCAGTTCTCCAGCCTTTTGCAGCAGTATCCGGAAGACGATGACCTGCGCTTTTCGCTGGCACTGGTCTGTCTGGAAGCCAAGGCCTGGGATGAAGCGGCTGGTTATCTGGAAGAACTCATCGCTCGCGGTGCCCACGTCGACTCGGCGCACCTGAATCTGGGCCGCATTCATGAAGAGCGTGATGACCCGCAAAGCGCGCTGGATGAATACGCCCAGGTCGGTCCCGGCACTGATTTCCTGACGGCACAGTTGCGCCAGAGCGACATCCTGATCGGCAATGGCAACGCCGCAGAAGCCTCCAAGCGCCTGGCCGAGGCTCGCGACTCCCAACCGGAATACGCCATACAGCTTTATCTGATCGAAGCCGAAACCCTGACCAGCAACGACCATGCCGACCGCGGCTGGCAGGTACTGAGTCAGGCGCTCAAGCAATACCCGGACGACATCAATCTGCTGTACACCCGGGCGATGCTCGCCGAAAAGCGCAATGACCTGGCGCAGATGGAAAAGGATCTGCGCTCGATTATCAAGCGCGAGCCTGAAAACGCCATGGCCCTCAATGCACTGGGCTATACGCTTTCAGACCGCACCACGCGCTATGCCGAGGCACGAGCACTGATCGAAAAGGCTCACTCGATAAACCCCGACGATCCGGCCGTTCTCGACAGCCTTGGCTGGGTCAATTATCGAATGGGCAATCTGGACGAGGCCGAACGCCTGCTGCGCAAGGCCCTCGAACGCTTTCCCGACCACGAAGTTGCCGCTCACCTGGGTGAAGTGCTCTGGGCCAAAGGCCAACAGAGCGAAGCCCGAAAAGTCTGGGCCAAAGCCCTGGAACAGCAACCCGACAGCCCTATTCTGCGCAGCACCCTGCGGCGCTTGACCGGATCAGAGACCCTTTGACGTTATGTTTTTGCGCCACGTAGTTGTATTCAGCCTCATCGCCCTGCTTGCCGGCTGTGCCGGCCTCACGTCCCGCGAATCGGTTCAGGGCAAGGGCGATCCCGCGCAATGGCGCGAACACAAACAGCAACTGAGCAGCCTCGACGGCTGGCAGATCAACGGCAAGGTCGGTATTCGCGCGCCGAAAGACTCCGGCAGCGGCACTCTGTTCTGGCTGCAGCGTCAGGATTACTACGACATCCGTCTCTCCGGTCCGCTGGGACGCGGTGCGGCGCGCCTGACCGGCAGACCCGGCGCAGTCGCGCTCGAGGTGGCCAATCAGGGTCGCTACGAAGCAAAGACCCCTGAAGAACTTCTGCAGGACCAGCTCGGCTGGAGACTCCCGGTTTCTCACCTTGTGTGGTGGGTACGCGGCCTTCCCGCACCGGACAGCAAAAGCCAGGTCACCCTGGACGGCGACAGTCGTCTGGCGACCCTTGATCAGGACGGCTGGCAGGTCGAGTACCTGAGTTACGTCGAACAGAACGGCTACTGGCTGCCCGAGCGCGTGAAACTGCACGGCCAGGACCTCGACGTCACGCTGGTCATCAAGGACTGGCAGCCTCGCAAACTGGGGCAGTGAACATGAACACACCACAACTGGTTCTGCCCGCCCCGGCAAAACTGAACCTGATGCTGCATATTCTGGGACGCCGCCCTGACGGCTATCATGAGTTGCAGACGATCTTTCAGTTTCTCGATCACGGCGACGAACTGGGCTTCGCCATTCGCGAAGACGGCGAGATTTGCCTGCAGACCGATGTGCCGGGCGTTCCACACAACAGCAATCTGATCGTAAAGGCGGCCCGGGCACTTCAGAAACAGTCGGGCTGCAAGCTCGGCATGGATATCTGGCTGGAAAAGCGCCTGCCCATGGGTGGCGGTATCGGTGGCGGCAGCTCTGACGCCGCGACCACCCTGCTGGGTCTTAACCACTTGTGGAATCTTGGCTGGGATGAAGATCGTCTCGCCGCGCTGGGCCTGACGCTCGGTGCCGATGTACCGGTTTTCGTCCGTGGCCACGCGGCGTTTGCAGAAGGCGTCGGAGAAATTCTGACCCCCGTAAACCCCGAAGAACCTTGGTATTTGGTGCTTGTTCCGCAAGTCGCTGTAAGTACAGCAGAAATTTTTTCAGATCCGTTGTTGACACGCGACTCGCCGCCCATTAAAGTGCGCCCCGTTCCCAAGGGAAACAGTCGAAATGACTGTAAAGCGGTTGTAGAGAGGCGTTATCCAGAAGTACGTAACGCTTTGAATTTGTTAGGTAATTTTACCGAAGCAAAATTAACCGGAACTGGAAGTTGTGTGTTTGGGGCCTTCCCAAACAAAGCTGAAGCTGATAAAGTCTCGGCCCTTCTTACAGAGACCCTTACAGGGTTTGTCGCGAAAGGAAGTAACATTTCGATGTTGCATCGCAAGCTTCAAGATCTGTAGCAGGAATTGAGTGCCAGGCACTCGATTGATTCAATACAGGGGCGTCGCCAAGCGGTAAGGCAGCAGGTTTTGATCCTGCCATGCGTTGGTTCGAATCCAGCCGCCCCTGCCATTTTCCATACTCATCCAGGTTACCCTCAGCCTCTAGGTACTGCGCGTGTCCAAGATGATGGTCTTTACGGGGAATGCTAACCCCGATCTCGCTCGGCGTGTAGTACGTCAGCTGCATATCCCACTGGGTGATGTTTCTGTTGGTAAGTTCTCCGACGGCGAAATCAGCACTGAGATTAATGAAAACGTCCGCGGTAAAGACGTCTTCATCATTCAGCCGACCTGCGCTCCGACAAATGACAACCTGATGGAACTCGTCGTGATGGCTGATGCCTTCCGCCGCTCCTCAGCGTCCCGAATCACTGCTGTGATTCCCTACTTTGGTTATGCCCGTCAGGACCGCCGTCCGCGTTCCGCACGTGTGGCTATCAGCGCGAAAGTCGTCGCCGATATGCTGACCGTGGTGGGTATCGATCGTGTTCTCACGGTTGATCTTCATGCTGACCAGATCCAGGGCTTCTTCGATATTCCGGTAGATAACATCTACGGCTCCCCCGTTCTGGTGGATGACATCGAAGACCAGCGCTTTGAAAACCTGATGATCGTTTCCCCGGATATCGGCGGCGTCGTGCGTGCACGAGCAGTGGCCAAATCCCTGGGCGTGGATCTCGGGATCATCGACAAACGCCGTGAGAAAGCCAATCACTCCGAAGTGATGCATATCATCGGTGATGTCGAAGGGCGTACCTGTATTCTGGTCGATGACATGGTCGACACCGCCGGCACCCTGTGCCACGCGGCCAAGGCCCTGAAAGAGCATGGCGCTGCCAAGGTCTTTGCCTACTGCACACATCCTGTGCTGTCGGGTCGGGCGATCGAAAACATTGAAAATTCCGTGCTGGACGAACTGGTGGTGACGAACACCATCCCGTTGTCCGCTGCTGCACAAGCCTGTAGCCGTATCCGCCAACTGGATATTGCCCCGGTAGTCGCCGAAGCGGTTCGCCGCATCAGCAACGAAGAATCGATCAGCGCGATGTTCCGCTAAGGGTTCTCCCTAAGCCTGCATTTCGTCGACGAAAAGCGCCCCGCCCTGGCATTCGGTCAGGGCGGGGCTTTTTTGCCCATATCGCTCTGGCGCTGGTCGCAAACGCCATTGTGAATGTGGTTATTTTGGAGAAACAACATGAACGATTTTACTCTGAATGCTGAACAGCGTTCCGACCTGGGGAAAGGTGCGAGCCGCCGCCTGCGTCGTCTCGCTAGCCTGGTTCCAGCTGTTGTCTACGGTGGCGACAAAGCCCCTGAGTCCATCAGCATGCTGGCCAAGGAAGTTGCAAAACTGCTCGAAAACGAAGCTGCTTTCAGCCACGTTATCGAACTGAACGTTGCTGGTAAGAAGCAAAACGTTCTGATCAAGGCCCTGCAGCGTCACCCGGCCAAAGGCCACGTGATGCACGCTGACTTCGTGCGCGTTATCGCTGGTCAGAAACTGACCGCTATCGTGCCGATCCACTTCATCAACGAAGAAGCTCCGGTCAAGAAAGGCGGCGAGATCTCGCACACTACCACTGAACTGGAAGTGACCTGCCTGCCGAAAGACCTGCCTGAGTTCATCGAAGTTGACTTGGGCGCGCTGGAAATCGGTGACAACGTTCACCTGTCCGAACTGAAAGCCCCTAAAGGCGTTGAGTTCGTCGCTTTGGCACACGGTACCGACCTGGCAATCGCCAACGTCCACGCACCGCGTATCGTCAAAGACGAAGACGAAGGCGAAGCAGAAGAAGGCGCTGCAGAGTAATTTCATTACTGTGCAGAGTCGGAGTTGCTCAGGAAACATCGCGAGCGATAGCAGGCAAAGCGGGC
The DNA here is from genome assembly GCF_030209155.1 of Pseudomonas sp. fls2-241-TYG-175. Classification (NCBI taxonomy): domain Bacteria; kingdom Pseudomonadati; phylum Pseudomonadota; class Gammaproteobacteria; order Pseudomonadales; family Pseudomonadaceae; genus Pseudomonas; species Pseudomonas sp. fls2-241-TYG-175. Next base: position 26,955 of record NZ_JARVSO010000015.1, read on the forward strand.
GGAATCGCGGAGTTTACATCATGGTAAATGAGCACTTTTCGTCCACGTTGCCGCTGTCGTCAGCGGCTTGACCACAACTCCAAAGGAAGGGCCCCTGTCGTGACCGCCATACAACTGATCGTTGGCCTGGGAAATCCAGGCGCTGAATACGAACAGACCCGGCATAACGCAGGGGCTCTTTTCGTTGAGCGTATTGCTGCGGCGCAACGAGTCAATCTCGTTCCCGAGCGCAAATTCTTTGGCCTGACCGGACGCTTCTCGCATCAGGGTCAGGATGTTCGTCTGTTGATCCCCACCACGTACATGAACCGCAGCGGCCAGGCCGTGGCGGCACTCGCCGGTTTCTATCGCATTCCGGTCGACTCGATTCTGGTGGCGCACGACGAACTCGATCTGCCTCCGGGCGTTGCCAAACTCAAAGTGGGCGGCGGCCATGGCGGTCATAACGGACTGCGCGACATCATCGCGCAGCTCGGCAATCAGAACACTTTTCATCGCTTGCGGCTTGGCATCGGCCACCCGGGCGATGCCAGCAAGGTGTCGGGCTTTGTTCTGGGTCGAGCGCCGCGCGCCGAACAGGAAAAGCTGGACGCCAGTATCGACTTTGCCCTCGGCGTGCTGCCGGATATCTTCGCCGGTGAATGGAACCGGGCGATGAAAAACCTGCACAGCCAGAAGGCCTGACATCACTCGAGGGGAAACACCATGGGATTCAATTGCGGCATCGTCGGCCTGCCTAACGTCGGCAAGTCCACCCTGTTCAACGCCCTGACCAAATCCGGTATTGCGGCCGAGAACTTCCCCTTCTGCACCATCGAGCCGAACAGCGGCATCGTGCCGATGCCGGATCCACGCCTTGCCGCGCTGGCCGCGATCGTGAACCCGAAGCGCATCCTGCCGACCACCATGGAATTCGTCGACATCGCGGGCCTCGTTGCCGGCGCCTCGAAAGGTGAAGGCCTGGGCAACAAGTTTCTGGCCAACATTCGCGAAACCGACGCCATCGCTCACGTGGTGCGCTGCTTCGAAGACGAGAACGTGATTCACGTCTCCAACAGTGTCGACCCCAAGCGCGATATCGAGATCATCGACCTCGAACTGATCTTCGCTGACCTCGACAGCTGTGAAAAGCAACTGCAGAAAGTCACTCGCAACGCCAAGGGCGGCGACAAGGACGCAGTGGTCCAGAAGGGCCTGCTCGAGCAATTGATCAGCCACTTCACCGAAGGCAAGCCGGCACGCAGCCTGATGAAGTCCATGAGCAATGACGAGAAAGCCGTCATTCGTGGCTTCCACCTGCTGACCACCAAGCCGGTCATGTACATCGCCAACGTCGCGGAAGACGGTTTCGAGAACAACCCGCTGCTGGACGTGGTTCGCGCCATCGCCGAAGAGGAAGGCGCGATGCTGGTGCCGGTCTGCAACAAGATCGAAGCGGAAATCGCCGAGCTGGATGACGGCGAAGAGAAGGACATGTTCCTCGAAGCCCTGGGCCTTGAAGAACCCGGCCTCAACCGCGTGATTCGCGCAGGCTACGAAATGCTCCACCTGCAGACCTACTTCACCGCCGGTGTAGAAGAAGTCCGCGCATGGACCGTCCGCGTCGGTGCCACCGCACCTCAGGCCGCAGGCGTCATCCACACCGATTTCGAAAAAGGCTTCATCCGCGCCGAATGCGTCGCCTACGACGACTTCATCCAGTACAAAGGCGAAGGCGGCGCGAAGGAAGCAGGCAAATGGCGCCTGGAAGGCAAGGACTACATCGTCAAGGACGGCGACGTGCTGCACTTCCGTTTCAACGTGTAACCAAACAGGGTCATTCGAAGACTCTGCTCCCTCATTCGAGTGATTACTGCAAAGCCCCTTAACCGGGGCTTTTGCATTTCTGCTGCCCCTGAATTATTTGATGGGGATCACATATCTTTCTATGTAAAATGCGCACTTTCATGTTGCCATCACTGCGTCTGGGTGAACATTTTTTCAGACTGGCACTCAATGGTTGCGACATAATCCAGATCAACTCCACGGACCGGGCAAAGCCTTGTCTCGAACCAAGGTGAATATTCTCTTGAAGATCTTAGTAACAGGTGGCGCTGGTTTCATTGGCTCGGCAGTTATCCGCCATATCATTTCCAATACAAATGATTCGGTCATCAACGTCGACAAGCTGACCTATGCGGGCAACCTCGAGTCGCTTCAATCGGTTGAAGACAGCGAGCGCTATGCGTTTGCGCACGTGGACATCTGTGACCGTGAAGCGATCGACAAGGTGTTCCAGGAACATCAGCCAGACGCAATCATGCACCTGGCCGCCGAATCTCATGTAGACCGCTCCATCACCGGCCCGTCCGAGTTCATCCAGACCAACATCATCGGCACTTACACGCTGCTTGAAGCGGCACGTGCCTACTGGAACCAGCTGGACGAAGCACGCAAGAGCAACTTCCGTTTCCACCACATTTCGACTGACGAAGTGTATGGCGACCTGGAAGGCCCGGAAGATCTGTTCACCGAAACGACACCGTATCAGCCAAGCTCGCCCTACTCGGCCAGCAAGGCCAGCTCCGACCACCTGGTTCGTGCCTGGAGCAGAACCTATGGTTTGCCTACCCTGGTCACCAACTGCTCGAACAACTACGGCCCGTGCCACTTCCCGGAGAAGCTGATCCCGCTGATCATTCTCAACGCGCTGGAAGGCAAGCCGCTGCCGATCTACGGCAAAGGCGATCAGGTTCGTGACTGGCTGTACGTCGAAGATCACGCTCGCGCACTGTACAAGGTCGTGACCGAGGGCGAGATTGGCGAGACCTACAACATTGGCGGCCACAACGAAAAGCAGAACATCGAAGTCGTCCATACTGTCTGCGCCCTCCTCGACCAACTGCGTCCGGATTCGGCTTACCTGCCACACGCAAGCCTGATCACTTACGTTCAGGATCGTCCTGGCCACGATCTGCGCTACGCTATCGACGCCAGCAAGATCCAGCGTGAGCTGGGCTGGGTTCCGGAAGAGAGCTTCGAGTCCGGCATCCGCAAGACGGTGGAGTGGTACCTCAACAATCCGGAGTGGGTTGCTCACGTGAAAAGCGGCAGCTACCAGCAATGGATCGACAAGAACTACACAGCTCGTGCCGATAAATAAATGAAAATTCTTCTGCTGGGTAAAAACGGCCAAGTGGGCTGGGAGCTGCAACGCTCCCTCGCCGTGCTGGGCGAAGTCATTGCTCTGGACCGTCAGGTGGCCTCGACGGCCTATGGCGAGATTTCCGGTGACCTGTCCAACCTCGACGAGCTGCGCAAGACAATTCGTCAGGTTCAACCCCAGGTGATCGTCAATGCTGCCGCCTACACGGCCGTGGACAAGGCTGAAACCGAGCAGGTACTGGCCCGCACGGTCAATGCGCTGGCCAGCCAGGTCCTGGCAGAAGAAGCCCTCCAGCTGGATGCATTGCTGGTCCACTATTCGACCGACTATGTCTTCAACGGAACCGGCAGCCAGGCGTGGAAAGAGACCAATGCAGTCTCGCCGGTCAATTATTACGGCGCGACCAAGCTCGAAGGCGAACAACTGATCGTTGCATCGGGCTGCAAGCACCTGATCTTCCGCACTAGTTGGGTCTATGCCGCACGAGGCAACAACTTCGCCAAAACGATGTTGCGCCTCGCCAAAGACCGCCCGAGCCTGAACGTTATTGCCGACCAGATCGGCGCCCCTACAGGCGCGGAGCTTCTGGCCGATATAGCCACAGCTGCACTGCAGCAGGCGCTGACACGCCCCGAACTGTGCGGGATTTACCATCTTGCGCCCGCCGGAGAAGTGTCTTGGCACGCCTACGCCCAATTCGTTATCGACTTTGCTCGAGCGAACGGGGAACCGCTGGCTGTGGAAACGATCAATCCAATCGCCACAACCGATTATCCGACACCTGCGCAACGCCCACTGAATTCGCGTCTGAATACAGAAAAGTTGCGTCACAACTTTTCTCTGCATTTGCCGGACTGGCAAAGCGGCGTAACCCGCATGCTCATGGAATCTCTGAATAAATGACAACGACTAATCGTAAAGGCATCATCCTGGCCGGCGGCTCGGGGACTCGTCTACACCCCCTGACACTCGGCGTGTCCAAGCAAATGCTGCCTATCTACGACAAGCCGATGATTTTCTACCCGCTGTCGGTGCTGATGCTGGCCGGCATGCGTGAAATCCTGATCATCTCGACACCTGAAGACCTGCCCTCCTTCCGCAAACTTCTGGGCGACGGCAGCCAGTACGGCATTCAGCTAACTTATGCAGAGCAACCGACTCCGGATGGCCTGGCTCAGGCTTTCATCATCGGTGAAGAGTTCATCGGCAAAGACCCTTGCTGCCTGATTCTGGGCGACAACATTTTCTACGGTCAGCACTTCTCGGAAAACCTGCGCTCAGCCAGTCAGCAAACCAGCGGCGCAACCGTGTTCGGCTATCACGTGTCCGATCCTGAGCGCTTTGGTGTTGTCGAGTTCGACGAAACCGGCCGTGCCCTGAGCATCGAAGAAAAACCGTCGGCACCCAAGTCGAGCTACGCAGTAACCGGTCTGTATTTCTACGACAATCAGGTTGTCGAGATAGCCAAGAACATCAAGCCTTCCGAGCGCGGCGAGCTGGAAATCACTGACGTGAACCGCGCCTACCTCGAACAGAAAAGCCTGACCGTGGAAATCCTGGGTCGCGGCTTTGCCTGGCTGGATACCGGCACCCACGAGTCGCTGCTGGAAGCGAGCCATTTCGTACACACCATCGAACAGCGCCAAGGCTGGAAAGTGGCCTGCCTCGAAGAAATCGCGTACACCAATGGCTGGATCACCCCAGAACAACTCGGCGCGCAAGCGCAGAAGCTGAAGAAAACCGGTTACGGTCAGTACCTGCAAAAACTGCTGGATCTGGGATCGTTCTGATTTCCGGCGCCTCTTTACACTTCATACCGCAAGGCGATGGACAGCATGTCTTCTGTTTTTCCCAGGGTTGCCGTGCTGCTGGCCGCCTACAACGGTATGAAGTGGATCGAGGAGCAACTTGATTCCATTCTGAATCAGATCAATGTCAGCGTTGCCGTCTTCATCAGTGTCGACCCGTCCACGGACGGCACTGAAGCACGCTGCATGTCCTACGCACAGAACCACGCGAACGTCATTCTGCTTCCCGAAGCAGGTCCGTTTGGCGGGGCATCTCGCAACTTTTTCCGCCTGATCAAAGATGTCGATTTCTGCGCATTCGACTATGTGGCGTTTTCTGATCAGGACGATATCTGGCACCCCGACAAGCTCGACCGAGCGACTTCACGCCTGAGCTCAGGGGATCATGACGCCTACTCCAGTAACGTCACGGCCTTCTGGCCCGACGGCAGACGTATGCTGCTCGACAAGGCACAGCCGCAGGTCAAGTGGGATCACGTGTTCGAAGCGGCCGGCCCTGGCTGCACTTACGTACTGAACCGCACGCTTGCTGACGCATTCAAGGCCTCGCTTCTTGAACACTGGGCTGCGGCTCAGGATGTCGGCCTGCATGACTGGTACTGTTACGCGTTCGCCCGCAGTCATGGATTTCGCTGGTTCATAGACCCGACCCCCGGCATGGATTATCGCCAGCACGCGGGCAATCAGGTTGGCGCCAACACTGGCCTTGCAGCGCTCAAGACTCGACTGGGTAAAATCACGAACGGCTGGTGGCCTGCCCAGGTATTGCTTATTGATCGGCTCACCGGTGGCAGTCAGGTGCTGGATCATGGACAGTCACGCTCTACCCGCGCACTGTTTTTTGGTCTCGTGTTCAAAGCCCGCCAATGCCGACGCCGCCCTCGCGACCAGGGTCTTTTCGTCATCGCCTGCCTTGCGGCCGTGATAGCGCGATAATGACGCGCTCATCCTCCTCCGCGACACGAAAGCGCCTAGCCAGCACAAGCCATTGATAAATAAAGTCAATGCCTACGCGAGACGATCCACGACCGCCAGCTAAGCCCTGAACAGAATTGTCGGGAACGAGCAAACACCTAGCGATCCTATGGTTAAATTCCCGCCATCGAATGTTCTCCGAAGGCCGCCTATGTTAATGTGCGCACCTTTGTTTACAGCGTAACGACGCTCAAAGGAGCAGCACGGCACGACCTGCCAAAACCCTTGTCCAAGGGGAGTTCCCTCCGGGGAGCTGTCTGTTTCGATGCGGAGTCGCCTTCGTGCCGACACACGATCCCGGATGAGTTTTTGCAAAATTGTCCTGTACTGAAATCCTTGAGTTGTTCGTCATCGCAACCCTATCGAAAAGACCTAAAACAACGATGCGTGCAATGTGCTCAGCAGTACTGATGACTCCCGCTCTCCACGCCGTGCAGAAGCCTTTCGCCGGAATCGCTCATACGCGCTTTTTTCATCGCGCATGCACTATCTCTTCAAAGCGCTTTTTCCACATGCCCTCACACGTCGGGCAGCAAGCATCCTTTATCAGACGCTTTTCCAAACCAGTGCCGCACGAGTCTGCGCTGGTCAGTTTTTCGGAGATACCCTACGTATGATCGCAACCCGCCTCGCTATTCCTGACGTCATCGTCTTCGAGCCAAAGGTATTTGGTGATGATCGCGGTTTTTTCTATGAAAGCTTCAACCAGAAAGCGTTCGATGAAGCCGTTGGTCATCCCGTTACCTTTGTTCAGGACAATCACTCACGCTCGGCGAAAGGTGTGCTTCGGGGTCTGCATTATCAAATCAGGCAAGCCCAAGGCAAGCTGGTGCGCGTCACTCAGGGCGAAGTGTTCGATGTCGCTGTGGACCTCAGGAAACGCTCGCCGACATTCGGCAAATGGGTAGGCATACATTTGAGCGCTGAAAACAAAAAGCAGTTGTGGATTCCGGAAGGCTTCGCCCATGGCTTCGTGGTGTTATCCGAAAGCGCCGAGTTCCTGTACAAGACCACGGATTACTGGGCGCCAGAGCATGAACGCAGTCTGGCCTGGAACGATTCGAGCGTAGCGATCCAATGGCCCATGAGCGAACAGCCTGCGCTGTCCGCCAAGGATCAGAACGCCGTGCGTTTCGAAGACGCCGAGGTATTCGCTTAATGAATCCCCACATGACGCCATCTGCCGGCCCCTTGAGACTGGTACACAGCCTCTGGACGAACCGCTCGTTGATTTCACAGATGACCCGACGCGAAGTCATCGGTCGCTACCGCGGCTCCGTCATGGGACTGGCCTGGTCATTCTTCAACCCGGTTCTGATGCTGGCGGTATACACCTTCGTCTTTTCCGAGATTTTCAGTGCCCGCTGGGTCGGTGTCGACACTGGCAAGGGTGGTTTTGCCATCCTCTTGTTCGTCGGCATGATCGTGCATGGCCTGTTCGCAGAGTGTGCCAACAGGGCGCCCTCACTGGTGATGAGTAATAGCAACTACGTGAAGAAAGTGGTGTTCCCGCTGGAGATTCTTCCGGTCATTACCCTGGGTTCTGCACTCTTTCACAGCTGCATCAGCCTTGTGGTGCTGGTGATCGCCCAGTTGTTGATCTCCCATACGCTGTACTGGACCGCCCTGCTCTTTCCGCTGATCCTCGTACCTCTGATTCTGGGTACGTTGGGCATCAGTTGGTTTCTGGCCTCATTGGGCGTTTACCTGCGCGACGTCGGCCATGTGATCACCGTACTGACAACTGTTCTTCTGTTCCTGTCTCCAGTTCTCTATCCAATCGCTGCGCTGCCAGAAGTCTATCGACCATGGCTGCAGATGAACCCCCTGACCTACGTCATTGAAGAAAGCCGCAGCGTCTTGCTGTTCGGACATCTTCCTCAATGGGACAGCCTGGGCATCGCGATAGTGATCGGCTCGCTGATGGCGGTCGCAGGGTTCTGGTTCTTCCAAAAGACACGTAAAGGATTCGCTGATGTCATCTGATCAACCGGTTATCAGCGTAAACAACGTCTCCAAGTGTTTTTACACCTACGACAAGCCCCATGAGCGTCTCAAGCAGGCCCTGGTGCCGAGACTGCAGCGTTGGGCAGGCAAACAGGCCACTACTACGTACGGTAAAGAGTTCTGGGCGCTGCGAGACATCAGCTTCCATGTCAACAAAGGCGAGACTGTAGGCATTGTCGGGCGCAACGGATCCGGCAAGTCCACGCTGCTGCAGATCATCTGCGGAACGCTGGCCCCGACCCTCGGTGAAATCCAGACCCGTGGCCGCGTCGCGGCCTTGCTTGAACTGGGCTCGGGCTTCAACCCCGAATTCACTGGCCGTGAAAACGTTTACCTGAACGCAGCCGTGCTGGGCCTGACCCGTGACGAAGTCGATGAGCGATTCGACGCCATTGCAGGCTTTGCCGACATCGGCGAGTTCCTTGATCAGCCCGTCAAAGCCTACTCCAGCGGCATGGCAGTACGCTTGGCGTTCGCGGTACAGGCTCAGGTCGATCCAGAGATACTGGTCGTCGACGAGGCCCTGTCCGTTGGCGATGCGCGCTTCCAGGCCAAGTGCTTCGAGCGCCTGCGACAGCTGAAGGAAAACGGCACCAGTATCCTGCTGGTCACGCACTCCAGCGAACAGGTTGTCACCCACTGCTCACGCGCCATTCTGCTGGAGCAGAGCAGAATCGAGATGATTGGCGAATCACGCCCCGTCATCAACCGCTATACCGACCTCCTGTTCGGACGTGACAAGAGTCCGATCACCGACAAAAGCCTGGACCTGGCCGAAGCCGAGCGTGTCGAGATCGCTCCGGTTGAGACGGATACCATCGCGCTGCGGTTTGACGAGGATGTCTACGCCAGCCGACCTGGCTACAACCCGCACGAGTACCGCTGGGGCGATGGCGCAGCGACGCTGCTTGATTTCCATTTGAGCGCGTCAGGCCGTGAGTTTCCGAACAGCGTAGAGTCCGGTGAGGAAATTGTTTTCAATCTGGCGTTGAGGTTTAACCGCATGATTGTCAACCCGATCATTGGTTTCACCATCAAGACCAAGGAAGGCGTGACCGTATACGGCACCAATTCCTACATGCAGGATTGCGCAGGCGTGAGCAGCATAGGGGGCGTTGGTACTCAGGCAAAGGCATGCCTGAAATTCAAGAGTTCTTTGGCAACCGGCGATTACTTCATATCCGTCGGGATTGCTTCTCGAGAAGGTGAAGAAATCGCCCCTCATGACAGACGCTACGACTCCATACATTTCGTCGTAGAGCCCACCCCCAACCTCCTTGGTTTGATCGACCTGGGTGCGTCCATGGATATCGAACCGGTAACAGTTAATGCTTGATCTTTCCAGATATGGCTATAGCCACGATGTTGATACAGCGGTTTGGGTTCGCTCCGACTATCAAGGCATCGCGTACAGTGATGGCGACAACTCCGAGACTGAGCTGGCGAGAATTGTTCGTGAAGCGAACGACGTGTCAGTGCTTTCCAGCGAGCTTCCTCAATACTGCACCGACTGGCCAAAGCTTTATCACCTGACGTCCAGCCGCGGAAACATCTTTCGTCCGTTTGAGCACCTGCTCAAAGGTAAATCTGTTCTTGAGATAGGCGCAGGCTGTGGCGCGATCAGCCGCTATCTGGGCGAAGCCGGCGCTGAAGTGCTGGCCTTGGAAGGCAGCCCTCGTCGAGCGGCGATCGCCGCAAGCAGAACCCGGGATCTGGACAATGTCACAGTCCTTTCGGAAAGATTCGACGACTTCAAGGTCGATCAGCAGTTCGATGTCATCACCCTGATCGGGGTGCTCGAATACGCGAGCATGTTCAGCGCGGACGCCGATCCGGCGTACGGCATGCTGAATCGAGTCCGCAAGCTTCTCAAACCTGACGGCCATCTGTTCATCGCCATCGAGAACCAGCTAGGACTCAAGTATTTTGCGGGCGCGCCAGAAGACCATCTAGGCATTGCCATGTACGGCATCGAAGGTCGATATGTAGAGCGCCAGCCGAAAACGTTTGGCAGAAAAGAGCTGGAAGCGCTCATTGATCGCGCAGGATTTGCGTCCTCGGACTTTTTGTCTCCCTACCCCGACTACAAGATTCCCAACTCCATGATCACGGAGAGGGGCTTCAAATCCAGGCATTTTGATGCCGCTGCACTGGCCTGCCAGAACACCAGGAAAGATCCGCAATTGCCCGCGGACACTACGTTCAATCTCGAGAGAGCCTGGCCCGTAGTGATCGATAATCATCTGGGCATGGACCTTGCCAACTCCTTTCTGGTAGTCGCTTCATGCCAGAGCGAGCAGGTAGTACCAACCGACATTCTGGCTTACCACTACAGCACCGGCCGCAACGCGGCATACTGCAAGGCCTCTGTTTTCGTAGAGACCCCGGAAGGCATCGAAGTTCAGTACCAGCGACTTGGCCACACCGCTGCCCAAACGGAAGATGCGGACGATACGTTCAACTTTATCCTGCCCGAGTCTCACGGTTACGCCAGAGGCTCGCTGCTGAGTCTGCATTTCCAGCAAGCGGCTACCACACAGAACTGGACAGTTGAAACGTTCACTCCATTCTTGACGCTCTATCTCGACAGCCTGAAAAAGTTGTTGGCGACTGAGGGAAATCCGATAACGCTCGACAGTGTCGATTCACGTCTGCCAGGTCATTATCTGGACGCCGTTGCCCAGAACATTATCCTCGACGATCAAGGCGAGCCTCATCTCATCGATATTGAATGGGAGATGAAAGGCGGCGTCGAGCTTGGGCATCTGTTGATGCGCGGCTTGTTGCTGCTGATAGCAGGTACGGTGCCGTTTCACCCGACTGCCACCATGATCAGCCGACGTGATTTCATTATTCAATTGCTGGGCAGCGCCGGACTTGCCGTCACTGACGAGGAACTGAATCGTTTTGCAGTTCTGGAGGCGATGTTTCAGGAAAAAGTGACGGGACGCGAAGCTGCAAGCTTTTTGAACTGGGTTCCAGAAGCCACTATTCAAAAAAACGGATCCGCGCCCAACGAAAGCCCCAAGATGGCGATGCTTTATCTTGGCGACACCGACGGTGGATTTTCCGAGGACAGGACTCGAAGCCATCGAGTTCATGACGGGTATCAAACAGTTATTTTCAGCGTTCCAGCTTCGTCGCGATGCGCTTCCTTGCGATTTGACCCTGCAAACGTTCGACAGTCGTTCTCGGTCAGCACGATAAAGGTCTATGTCGCCAACGAGGAGGTCTGGACCTGGCATGACGGTATCGACTTACCGTTGACTGCAGCGGGCACCACAGCGTTTTCCAACAATGCCAACGGTACGTTATTCATGGCGCTCAATGACGATCCGCACGTCATGCTGCCTGCCGATCTCAACACGTTTATCAGTCAGAAAGCCTTCAAGATTCAGATCTCGTTCACGCTGCTGACCGAACCTCAGGTTGCTGAAAGGTTGCAGCAGCAGGAAGAGGAACTGAAGCAGGCGCTTGAGACCACGACCGATCAAAACATCAGGGAGCACTCTGCGCTTGAAGCCATCGAGGCAGCGAACCTGGCGGAGCAGGAAAGCCATCGTCTGGCACTTGCCAAAATCGAAGTTGAAAATCTTTCAATACAAGAGTGTCATCGTCTTGAGCGAATGGAATTTGAAGCTTCGAACGCGGCCCTTAGAGCACATCATGAGCGCGAACTGCTGGAACTCATGGCAGAGAAGCAGGCGATCCTGGCGGAGCATAAGCAGGAACGTCTAGCCATTGAAGCAGAGCATCTTGCAGATCAAGAAGATCAACAGCTCCAATTACTGCAGAAAGAAGCAGAACATTTGCAGATTATTGAGCAGCATCGTTTCGCTCTGGCAAAGCTGGAAACCGAAAACCAATTACTGCATGAAAATCATCGACTGACCTTGGCTGGTATTGAGTCAGACACAATGATCCTGAGAAGAAATCAAGGCATTGAACTCAGTGGGCTTGAAGAAAAAATTCTAACGCTGACGGAAAATCATCGGCTTGAGCTAGAGGCTAAAGACACTCATATTCATAATTTGAATACGAGCATACTCTCAATGCAGGCCTCTCACAGTTGGCAGTTGACGGCCCCTCTAAGAAAGGTCACAAAAGCCATCTATAGAACAAAAAACAGCATCACTGCATTACCGAAGATCATACGACGTGGTGGTGGAGTTTACGGGACCGCGAAGAAAGCACTCAAAGTTTGGCGTGTGCGGGGGGTTGCCGGTGTCATAGCTCAAGCCCGATGGGCAAAGGGTGAGGCGATGCAGGGAGCTAATGGGAACCGGAATGATTACTCCCTCTGGGTCAAGACTTACGACACTCTGGACGAAAAGAAAATTTCCCGAATTACCGACGACCTGAACACGTGGGATGACGGTCCGGTTATTTCCATTATCATGCCTGTTTTTAACCCACCGCTCGACTTGCTGCGCGAGGCCGTCGAAAGCGTACGCGCTCAGTTGTACCCCCATTGGGAACTTTGCATAGCTGACGATGCTTCAACCCACCTGAATGTTACCGAATACCTGAGGACCTTGTCGGCCCAGGAAGACCGTATCAAAGTCATTTTTCGTGACCATAATGGTCATATTTCAGCGGCGAGCAACTCCGCCCTGGGGCTGGCATCGGGGCAATTCATAGCCTTGATGGACAATGACGATTTATTGCCGAAGCACGCCCTTTACTGGGTGGCCCGCACGATTCGTGAAAATCCCGAGGCTGGCCTGATCTATTCAGATGAAGACAAGATCGATGTCCGCGGCACGCGCAGCTCTCCTTACTTCAAGCCGGACTGGAACGCATATCTATTCCGTTCGCAAAATATGGTTTGCCACCTGGGTGTATATCGTAGAGATCTGGTCAACGAAGCAGGACAGTTCAGAGTTGGATTTGAAGGCGCACAGGACTACGATTTGGCACTGCGGTGCATAGAAAGGCTGGACCGCAGCCAGATCATTCACATTCCTCATGTGCTTTATCACTGGCGTGCTCATGAAGGCAGTACCGCTTTGGCGGGTAACGAAAAGCCTTACGCTGGGCAGGCTGGCGTTAACGCGCTCAATGAACATCTCCAGCGCAAAGGAGAGATCGGCGTAGCGGAACTGTCGAGGCTTGGCATGTACCGTGTTCGTTACCCATTGCCCGCTTCGCAACCGCTAGTCAGTCTGATCATACCCACTCGTAATGCTCATGCACTTGTCAAACAATGCGTTGATAGCATCAAGCGCCTGACCACCTATGGCAATTACGAAATCGTCCTTATTGATAACGGCTCCGACGACCCAGCGGCACTGGAATACTTCGCGCACTTGGACCAGGAAGAAAACATTCGCGTGGTACGTGATGAAGGCCCCTTCAACTATTCTGCCCTCAACAATGCCGCCGTGCGTAGTGCCAACGGTGAACTGGTAGGACTCATCAATAATGACATCGAAGTCATCACACCCGACTGGTTGAGCGAAATGGTGTCGATAGCGCTGCAGCCCGATGTCGGAGCCGTAGGGGCTCGACTCTGGTACCCCGATGATACCTTGCAGCACGGTGGCGTTATCGCCGGGCTAGGCGGCGTCGCGGGTCACTCCCACAAAGACCTCCCCAAGGGGGCCCCAGGGTATTTCTGCAGAGCAGAACTCATCCAGGAGTTCTCAGCGGTGACAGCAGCGTGCCTGATTATCAGAAAAACAGTCTTTGAACAGGTCGGTGGCTTAGAAGAAGAACACTTGAAAATTGCCTTCAACGACGTGGATTTCTGTCTCAAAGTGAAAGAGGCGGGGTACGTCAACGTATGGACGCCGTTTGCAGAGCTGTATCACCATGAGTCAGCGACTCGAGGGCTGGAAGACACCCCCGAAAAACAGGAGCGATTCGCCAAGGAAATCGAGTATATTAAAACCCGTTGGCCGAAGATTCAGATGGACTATTGCTACAGTCCAAATCTGACTTTGGATTATCAAGATTTTAGTCTGGCCTGGCCTCCAAGGAAGATAAATTGAAAAAGTTTCATGCACAAAAGAACCCAGCACCTGATGCACGCCTGGGTTTGGGAGAAGTCCGTGTTTAATAATACACACGTTGAAAAACCAGACGATCATGTCGTGATCCGTTACCAGTTATTGTTGGCTATTTTCTACTTCCTGATTGTGGCATTTTGGTCTGTAGGCATTACGTTTCATGGTGCGCCGGACGAAGCCACGCACTTCTTTCTTTTAGAATACATGAAAACGTTCCACACCTTGCCGGGGGCGACCGAGCCGAGCCAGCTGTTTGTCGGTCCCATATCCGGGTGGCCGTGGCACCCAGGCGCTTTTTGGTATCATGGATTGCCCTTCCCTCATGTGCTGGGTGCGCTGGTTACTTCCTACAGTTTTGGCTGGCTCCTACCAGACGACTTGGGTTACCTGGCTGTCCGGTCGTTCAACTGGCTGCTGGGCGCAGTATTCATCTGTGCTCTTTTTCGTATTGCGCACCGCTCAGGCATGCAAAAGAAATCGGCAGCTTTCGTTGCGCTGCTGATAGCGCTGATCCCCCAAGTCTCCTTCGTCTTCTCTTATTTCAATAGCGATGCGTACGGACTGACGAGTATTGCATTGGCCTTGAGTGCGCTCTTGGGCTTTTCGAAGGCCCCAAGCAAACTGACCGCCATTTATCTGGGTGCGGCGTTAGGGCTCTTGCTGCTGGCAAAGCTTTACTTCTTACCCGCGTTGGTTTTCGTTGCCATCATGTTTTTTGCCTATCAGCACTTAGGCAATAGAAAACCCACCGATTATTTGGCCACGGTAGCCGTCGTCGCACTGATCGTTGCCGCGCCGATGCTTCTGGTGACGTACTTAAAATTTGGAGAAGTCACCGGCATCTCTGGACAGCTGAAATTTGTAGCCATGCACAAGTCCAACCTTGGGCTGGGTTTTGGAACGTGCTACATCGGATGCGCAGACCACTTTTTCAACACGGACACGCTGTGGCCCTGGTTGAGTCTGGCGACGAAAAGCTATTTCTCGGTCACCGGCTGGATGGACACCTATCTGCCGCCGCCTTATTACATGGGCGCTGCATTACTGTTCATCATCTTCGTGATCGGTGCGGTAGTTCAAACCATTCGCCTCTACACGCCGGATGATAAAAAACAGTTTCTGCTCAACCACCTTCTGCCGCTGGTTATGATATTGGGTCTGTTTCCCTCTATCGTCTTCTTCAGCATACTGGGTTCGCAAAACTCTCTACCGCAGCCGCAAGGGCGTTATCTGTTTGTGACCGTTCCGTTTCTGGCCCTTTTGATAGCCATCGCCACGACGCGCTATGCAAATGTCCAGAACTCGGCTTCGGTGGCCCGCGTAGCAAAGTCAAATCGATTCCACCTGAAATTTCTCTTCATCGTTACGATCTGGATGGTGTGGACGAACATGCTTGCCTGGAGCCTGAATACACTGCACCCGACAAACATACAACGCTCGACTCTCGGGCGCCCGGTGGTCGAAGCCTTACAAGACAGCCCAGCGTTTGGCGCTCTAGGGGGCGTAACGCTCAATGCACAGCAACTGGCAAAGCTCTTGTTTATTAATCAGGGAGAGTTTTTGCTGAAAGCCCCATTGAACACGCCTATTGCAACTGGAAACATCGATATCCTACGTCCGACCAAGGACGGCTGGCTTATCGGTGGCTGGACCTTCATTGAGCAAACTGACGGCTTGCCTCAGTATGTCGTTGCCGTCGAGGCCGGAAAAGTAGTAGGGGCTGTCAAAGTTGATCGTAAACGCCCGGATGTCGCAGCTGCCCTTGCAAACAAGAAAGCCCTCAAAAGTGGCTATGAAGGCTCAATTGTGGCCTCCTCGTCGCCTGAAAAATGTGATCTGAAACTCTACACGTTGACCTCTAATTTCAAAATTTTTGCAATGGCTGATGCTTGCGAGCCTATTAGCCGTTCGTCTCACTGATTATGGAAGCCCTCATGGAAAATATCCCTCTTTTCTCCGCCATCAAAGCCAACGCCGGACTCGATTTCGTCACCCCGCTGAAATCCGTTCTGGACAGCCACTGGTACGTATTGGGTAACGAAGTAAAACTGTTCGAGGAAGAGTTCGCTGCTTACGTTGGCGTCTCGAACTGCATCAGTGTAGCCAACGGCTCCGATGCGCTCGAACTGGCACTCAGGGGGCTGGGTGTTTCGAAGGGTGATCAGGTCGTTGCGGTCGCAAACGCCGGTTTCTACGGTAGCACCGCTATTCATGCAGTGGGCGCAGAGCCTGTCTATGCGGATGTCGATCCGAAGACCCTTACCCTTTGCACCCAGTCGCTGTCCGCTGTAATTAACGCGTCCAAGCCATCGGTCATCATCGTTACGCACCTGTACGGCCAGCTTGCGAACATTGAAGAAATCGTTCAGATCGCTTCGGCTGCAGGCATTCCTGTGCTCGAGGACTGCGCGCAATCCCACGGCGCTCGTCGTAACGGCAAACAGGCAGGCAGCTTTGGCACCATCGCATGCTTCAGCTTCTATCCGACCAAGAATCTGGGTGCACTAGGTGATGGCGGTGCCGTGGTAACCAGCGACGACCAACTCGCCGCCCGCATCCGTCAGCTCCGCCAATACGGCTGGGATCAGAAATACCGCGTTGCCATCCCTGGTGGCCGTAACAGTCGCCTTGACGAAATGCAGGCTGCAATCCTGCGTATCAAATTGCCGCATCTGGACACTTGGAACGAACAACGTCGTTCGATTGCCAAGCGCTACAGCGAAGCGTTTGCAGGCTTGGATATGCAGTTGCCGTGTTCGGTGGCAGATGATTACGTTGGACACCTTTATGTGGTGCGCGTCGAAGATCGAGCTTCGTTCGCAGCAGCCCTGAAGGAAAAGCAGGTCAGCACCGACATTCACTACCCGATTGCCGACCACAGACAACCGGCTTACAACGCGGCGACCTCGGTCGCTCTGGACGTAACCGAGCGTACGTGCGATACCGTCATCTCGCTACCATGCTTCCCTGGTCTGGCCGATGAAGAAGTCGAGCGTGTCATCGAAGCTGTGAAGGCTTATTTTTCCAAGGAGCAATGATTTTGCTGACGTTGGTCATTCCCGTTTATCGCAACGAGAGCAATCTTCCAGACCTGCTCGCTGCTGTGACGGCTTTGGATGTGCAGCTTGAACATGCACTCGAAGTGGTGTTTGTGGTGGACGGCAGCCCTGACCGCTGTTACGAGATTCTGCGAGAGCAATTGCCCTCGCAGTCCTTCACCTCAAAGCTGATTCTGCTGTCGAGAAACTTCGGTTCTTTCATGGCGATTCGTACCGGCCTGCAGCATGGTACCGGTGAGCGTTACGCCGTCATGGCAGCTGACCTTCAGGAGCCTCCGGAGCTGGTTCTGGAAATGAACAGGGTTCTGACCCGCGGCGATATCGATGTCGTGGTCGGCGTGCGTGAAGGCCGTCAGGACCCTTGGGCAACACGAACGGCCTCAAAGCTGTTCTGGGGCTTCTACCGACGCTACGTCATCCCGGAGATTCCACCGGGCGGCGTGGACATGTTCGCTTGCAACAAGGCGTTCAGGGATACCTTGCTGACCCTTGAGGAGCGTCACAGCTCCTTGATCGCGCAGATTTTCTGGATGGGCTATCGCCGTGAAGTAGTGACTTACACTCGGCAGGAACGTGTCCACGGCACGTCAGCCTGGACCTTGCGCAAGAAGATCAATTACCTGATGGACAGCGTGTTCTCATTTACGGACATGCCCATCAGGATACTGACTCGAGTCGGTGCAACTGGCTCAGCCCTGGCCGCTATTTTTGGCGTCTTCACGCTCATTGCAAAACTTGAAGGCAGGATCGAAGTTCCAGGCTACGCGATGATCATGCTGGCTATCACCTTCCTGGGATGCCTGAACCTCATGGGTTTGGGGATCGTTGGTTCTTATGCGTGGCGCACTTATGAAAATACAAAGAACAGACCCTTGGCCATCCCCATGCGGGTAGAGGGATTTGGAGAAAAAAATGAGCAGCGGTAAGGATTTCTTTGTTCACAGTCACGCCTTGTGTGAGTCGGAAAACATAGGCAAGGACTCACGTGTCTGGGCTTTTGCTCATATCCTGCCGGGTGCCCGGCTGGGAAGTGAATGCAATGTCTGCGACAACGTGTTCGTCGAGAACGATGTCATTATTGGTGACCGCGTCACGCTGAAATGCGGCGTACAGGTGTGGGACGGTATTACCATTGAAGATGATGTCTTCATCGGCCCGAACGCTACTTTCACCAATGATCTCTTCCCACGCAGCAAGGTCTATCCGCAGACTTTTGCTCGCACCATTATCCGTAAAGGCGCTTCTCTGGGAGCCAACTGCACCATCCTGCCAGGCATCACCATCGGAATGAATGCAATGGTAGGGGCTGGCGCCGTAGTAACACGATCGGTGCCGCCTAATGCAATCGTAGTGGGTAACCCGGCCAAGATCATCGGTTATGTGGATGCCAAGCCGGTTGCAGCAAACAGCGAAGCGCGCGCTGAAAAGGCTTCGCCTGGCGTAATCGCCACAACCGTGAAAAACGTCACCCTGCACACCATGAATGAAGTGTCGGACATCCGTGGCAGCCTGTCTGCGGGCGAGTTTGAACGCTCGATTCCATTCAAATCCGAGCGTTACTTTCTGGTTTATGACGTGCCGACAGCCGAGACTCGAGGCGAGCACGCGCATCTCCAGTGCCACCAGTTTCTGATCGCGGTCAAAGGTTCGGTTCATGTCGTTGCTGACGACGGCGTCAATCGAGAAGAGTTTGTTCTGGACAAGCCAAACAAAGGTATTCACCTGCCGCCCATGACGTGGGGCATTCAGTACCGTTATTCTCAGGACGCCGTGTTGCTTGTATTCGCCTCTCATTATTACGATTCCGCCGACTACGTTCGTAACTATGACGAGTTCAAATCACTGATCGCAAACGCCGAATAACGACTCGATGATGAATCAGGCTGTCTCTAAATTCTTGAAGCAAGACTTTGCCCGATTCCTGATGTCAGGCGGTTTCAACACCGCCTTGACCTACGGACTGTATCTCGTGTTGCTGATGTTTCTTTCTTACAACGTCAGCTACACCATCTCCTATGTGACCGGCATCCTGCTGGCGTATACCTTGAACAGATTCTTCGTATTCAAGAGCCATCAAGGCCTGCGCTCAGTTATCCTGCTTCCTCTGATTTATCTCGTTCAATACTGTTTGAGCCTGATGATACTGTGGTGCTGGGTCGAAAAGCTTGAGCTGGATGCAAGGCTTGCACCTCTGGTTGCCATTGCGCTTACGCTGCCTGTGACCTTTGTTCTTTCGAAACTGGCTTTTTCCGCAAAACGCGTGAGTACATAATCGCGCTTAAAGCATCCAATCTAAAAAGCAAAAAAATGCTGCTGGTTTAAACCAGCAGCATCGCATAACAGCTATAAAATCTTCCTGCAGTTACTCTATATCGCCACTTCAATCATTGACTCTCGGAGGGAACGCCACTGAGAAGTCTTCTGCTGCAAACGTAAGGTTTGGGTTGTAGAACGGGTCATTTGCAATGACATCTTTCCACTTGGTTTGCATGTATACCACCTCACTCATAAAACGCTTGACCTTTTCCGGCGTGTCTTCGATTCCTCGAGTGGCTGACTCGTGGTGGTAAAGATCTGCATTGGGTGTCCAGACATTCTGATAACCAGCGTCCATAATCTTCAAGCAAAAATCCACATCGTTAAACGCAATTTTGAGATCGTTTTCATTTAGCCCACCCACCTCTTGGAAGACAGATTTCTTAACGATAAGACACGCCGCGGTTACGGCCGACATTCCCTGGATCAAAGACGCTCGCCCAAAGTATCCATGATGCCCCCTAGGCAGCATTTTATGGGCGTGTCCGGCCAATGTCAGAGGCCCCATTATCACGCCACCATGCTGCAGCCGATTATCGGGGTACCACAACCTGGCACCAATCGCGCCTGCATTCGGCTGCAGTGCAAGGGAAACCATTTCATCCAGCCACTCAGGACTGATGACTTCAATGTCATTGTTGATCAGGCCGACGAGTTCACCGTTTGCCTGTTCGACAGCATTGTTATTGATCGCTGAGTAATTGAACTCACCGTCATCACGAATGACAGTGATCCCTTTAAGCTGGGACAGTAATTCAAAATAATGCAGCGATTGAGGATCGTCAGAACCGTTATCGACTAAAATTATTTCGTAATTGGGATACAGCGTTTTATGACGAATGCTTTCAATACACTGCCTTACCAGAGCATAGGCATTACGCGTCGGTATGATCAGGCTGACAAGCGGCTTACGCTCAGGCAGATCGTAGTGGACGCGGTACATACCGAAATCGAGCAGCTCTGCATGACCCGCTATACCGGATCTTTTCAGGTGCTCATCAAGTGCTTTTTGGCCTGCATTTTGCGCATACGGCTTTTCATCACCCGACATCGCCGTGCTTCCAGCATGCATGCGCCAGTGATAAAGAACACGGGGGATATGAATAATCTGGGCGGAATCAACTTGCTCTGAGCAGCGAAGTGCAAGATCGTAGTCTTGTGAGCCTTCCATGCCCAATCTGAACTTTCCAACCCTCTCAACCAACGCCTTTCGATAGACACCCAGATGGCTGATCATATTGTGCGAGCGGAAAAGATAGGGGTTCCAGTCAGTTTTGAAATAGGGAGCCGACCTAACACCTTGCTCGTCTATCTTATCTTCGTCTGAATAAATAATGGCCGCATCGGGGTACTTATTGATCGTCTTAGCGACCCAAAACAACGCATGTTCAGGCAATGCGTCATCGTTATCCATCAAAACGATAAATTCGCCATCAGCAATATCAAGCGCCGAATTGCTCGCTTTTGAGATATGACCGTTTTCTTCACGATAGATGACTTTAATCCGATGGTCCGCTTGCACACACTGATCAAGGAACAAGCGAACCTTCTCATCGGTCGAAGCGTCATCTGCAATGCACAGTTCCCAATTAAAATAAACCTGGGCCTTTACGCTTTCTATCGCTTCTCTGAGCATTTCAATTGGAGGGTTGTAGACGGGCATGATGATAGAAAGCAGGGGCTTAAGCTTCCAATTGCCTATTTCTTCATACATCCCCAGGCGGTCGATATCATTAATCGTATCGAACTGTTCAACCCACCGCGCATACGACAGCGGTCCATCTTCAGTTGGTGTCACGTGCACCAAAGCAGCGGTGTCGGAGCCTATCAGTTCCGGCGAAGTGTCTTGCTCCAACGCGTTTTGCGCAACTGAACGTCCATGTACGATACGTCGAATGGCAGAAACCAGCTTTCTGAGTGGTGACGTGACTTTCCAGCTGGTCGAGCCTTGCAGAGCCATAATCGTGAGGTTCAGATTATGAATGTGTGTATCTCGCTCAATCAAAGCATTTCTTGAGGCGGCTTCTCTTAACGCGATCTCCTTCTGAAGCATTTCAAGGGCTCCAGCAGATTGCTTTTTTTGAAGGGAGTTTTCTTCGCGGAGACGCTTAAGCATGACTCAATAACCTCATAATTTTAACATTCCTTCGACCGCTCTTCCTCGCGCCTGTGGCAAAACGACGACCGCGCTCCAATCAACATTTTGTATAGTACACGACTTGTCTTTATGCGTTAAGTTTTCTGAAGGCATTTTTGCATCACTGCACTGCCACAATCGTGTCAAAAAAACGAAGCTTTATTTGCTTAGAACCCCCCATAAACTGCCGCTACGCAGACACATCAGACTGAACGAGTGCGTCACGTCATCGTGATCTTCACCAAGATTCGTAATTTAACAGACCAGAGCAGGATCTGTTAAAAACGCTTGAACCGAGGCCGTGACATCATTACAACCCACCCAACCTGTTACAAAATCAAACGAGCGCCAGTGTTATTATTAGATATCACAGGGAGTTCGAACGTTTTTTACTTATGTGACTAATGGTATCGAATTCAGCCTGTCACCCACATCACAGGCGCCCCATTGTCACGACCAATGCCACGAGTTCCAAACATCAATCAAGCTCTGGTATCAACGAAGTATCAAACGACATTCTAAGCAGCCGAGACCTAATAAGCTCCAAAGCCTCTGCACTTGCATTTCTAATGACTTCAAACTTAAGAAACGGAAAGCCCTCCTCAAGTAACTGCTCCCACTTGAATATCGTGGCGTTATTGAGTCCCGCCTTACTATAAACGCAAGCCATTTTTAAATCGAGCGCTCGCATACATTGAGTAAACGTGATTTCATAGTCTCTTATCACCTTACTTTTATCAGCGTGATTGACAACACCCAGCCAAAAATCTTTAAAGCCCTTGGCCCTTATAGCCTGTTCGCCCAACACCAAGAAGAAGCTTTGAAGATGATCCGCATGCTCATGATTCTCGATGAGCCCTATTATGTCCGCGGGCTCGGATCGCACGATATCCATGAATTCCAAACCTGATATGCCAACCGGCCCTACAATACTGTCGTTGGTCAGAATGATTTCGGTGCAATCAGAAATCCAGGAAAAAGCTTTCATCACATGAGCCCACGCAGCAAAATCATATCCAATATTTTGGCGCACCACGATATTGGAGCAGATATCATGCAACCCTTCGGGCACCGCAACGCATCCGAAATCAGACGCAACGATCAGAAATACGGAGGAGCCACCGGACACCAGCTGGCTTGCATAATAGTGCACGTGCGGCTTTATAGTTCCGTCTCTACTGTGGGTGATAAGCAATGCCACTCGTTTGACTGGATCAGAGCACTTTACCACCCTCAAAAACGCGGACTCTACTTGCTCACCCCATTTCAACGGTTCTGCCCTGCGCAACGGCACACCGGCCTGCATCCCAAACTCAAGGTAGTGTTTCAGCGGGTTACCTACGCATCCCGTTTCCTCAACATAAGCACGTGCGTCAAACCTTGGCGATGGATTAAAACCTTCGGCGCCATACTTGATGAAATGTGCCAACGGCTCCTTACCGTCAAGCTGCTTTCTATACTTTTGAAGGTAATAGGCAGATTCAAAGAAAGGATTAGGCTCATAACCGAGCTTGCTGCCGATTTCGACATAATGAAACAGGCTGTTTTTCGCATGCCTCTTGGCGCTTGGGTAACGCTCCATGTACCAATCACTTCGAAAAAACACGCTTGCCCATCGACCTTCAGCGCACCCGCTATTTAAAAAGTGTTCGTAAGGATCAATGCCTGCTTCTGTCACGTCAGGGTATTGTTTTAGATAGAACTCAGGATCAAATATTCCTGTGCTGATCAGATACTCTTTTTCTGTACGGCTGTCCGTATACATCCGTCCCTCAGCCTGACCGAATTCGAGATAGTGATGGGTTGCGTCCAATCCCGCAGAGGCAACGTCAGGGTTCAAGCGAAGGTAGTCAGAGGCAGAAAAATCTGCGGGAAGGGACTTCATAATGGTTCTCAAATATTATTTAAAATTCCAGAGCTTTGCCGAAGGCCTAGTATTGAAGCCTGTTAGCGACCCCTATCGTATAACATCCGCTTCGACTGTTCAGTTACGTTGCGTTACCCGATGTCTGCCAAGGGTATTCAACGACTTTAGCCAAGGATTATTTTGCTGCACTTGGTCAGCTACAACAAGCGCGACCTGCACGATACCGTCGAAACACTACTGAGAACCAGCGTAACGTCGCCCTCGATACGTGACGCCGACAGTGGCACCGCTCAGATCTTGCCCAGGCAAGCAGCCAGCAACAGGCTCAGATTGCCTTGCGGAGTCTGCCTGTAGATTCCAGCTTTGCGGAGCATCTGCATGCGTTTGAAAAAGCGCTGCTGTCGACCGTGGTCAAAATGGGCAAGGACATGCCGATTTTCCTCAGTCAGCATTTGCTCCATCTTTTTCAGAACGATCATGTTGGCATCGTTCCATTTGACAAAACGTCCGGACAACATCTTGCGCAGCCTGATCAGCCTGTCTCTGGAACTTGCGTTGGCCCCGATCAGATTGCCACTGTGCTGACGATAATCCAGGGTCGGCTCAGCCTCATAGATCACCTTGCCGCCACACCCTGTGACCAAAAGGTAGGCCAGCCAGTCATGGGCGATCAAGGGGGCTCTGTCAGGCAGTTGCAGGAGTAACTGACGGGCAGCACGGTTGATCAACATCGTGTTGGCACCCGCGATACTCTGGACCAGTGCATTTTGAAAGGACGGGGGCCTGGTGAAGAGCTTCGACACGCCTATTACATTCAGGTCAGCGTCGACCAGTCGGGTGGTGGAGCAATAGAGTGCCGGTTTCTTTCCGCTGAGCGATTCGAGGCGACCGACACTGCGTGTCAGCTTGTCGTCGAACCAGATGTCGTCCTGATCGCTAAAGGCAAAGTAGTCACCTTTGAGTTCCGGACGGCGAACCAGTGAAATGAAGTTCTCAGCGAACCCGTTGCACGGGCCGTCGAAAATGATCAAGCGATCGGAGCCCCAACGATGCTGGTAATCAAGCAGAATGTTCCGGGTTTCGTCTGTCGATGCATCGTCTGAGACGTAAAGCGTCCAGTCCGAGAAAGTCTGATCGTGGAAGGAGTCCAGTTGCCCCTTGAGATAGGCCTCACCATTGTAGGTGCACATCAGGATCGCAACATGTGGCTGGCGCGCAGTAGCCTTGGTGAGGTCCTGTCCCTCCACCGGGCTCGCCTCTCTGATCATGCCTTTCTCGTTAAACTGGCTGCTCAAGAAAATCTTCACTTGCAAAAGCAGAGAATATTACGCTTTGGATGAACGCTAGTCAGCCATTACCTTAACGCCAAAGGCACCACTGATCGAAGTTTCATCATTCAGATCCGATCCAATGACCATGGATACAAAAAGACCGGCCTAGAATCCCACGTGCCGGTCTGTGTGTCTAAAACGATGCAGGCAGCCTCATCCCAACCGAAACCGCGCCGTATTCCCACTCAATGCCTGGCTCCCCTGGCTCAGCGTATCCGCCGCCCTGTTCACCGCTCGAGCACCTTCAAGCAAGCGGCCCGCAGCCTGGTCGACCTGCTGGATATTACTGCTGACTTCGTCTGCCGTTGACGCCTGCTCCTCGACCGCTGTGGATATCTGCACCAGCGTGTCAGTCACGCCCTGCACTGCCGTAGCGATCTCGCCCAGTCGCTCGCCGAGGCCTGTGACCGAACGCGCGTCATTGACCGCCTGGCCGCACGCGGCCTCCATCAGGTTGACCGCTTGGGTCACGGTCGCGCGCAGGCTGTCCACCGTTCCGGCAATCTGCGCCGTAGAGGCCTGGGTGCGTTGCGACAGGCTGCGCACTTCATCGGCCACCACAGCGAAGCCACGGCCCTGCTCGCCCGCTCGTGCTGCCTCGATGGCGGCGTTGAGCGCCAGCAGGTTGGTTTGTTCGGCGATGCCGCGGATGGCGTCCACCACGGACTGAATCTGCTGGCCCTGCTCACTGACACGACCAAGCGCGGCGGCGGTGTCGGTCAGGCGTTGGTTGAGCTGTTGAATGCTGTCGGTTGTACGCTGGCTGTCTTGGCTGCTTTGTTCGGCTATCTGGCGCGTGTGTCGCGCGCTGGCAGAGGCCTGTTCGCAGCTTCTGGCCACGCCTTGGGAAGTGGCTGCCAGTTCGGTTGCAGCGGCCGCGATCTGACTGATCTGCTG
Organism: Pseudomonas sp. fls2-241-TYG-175; assembly: GCF_030209155.1. Taxonomy (NCBI): domain Bacteria; kingdom Pseudomonadati; phylum Pseudomonadota; class Gammaproteobacteria; order Pseudomonadales; family Pseudomonadaceae; genus Pseudomonas; species Pseudomonas sp. fls2-241-TYG-175. Next base: position 52,508 of record NZ_JARVSO010000015.1, read on the forward strand.
TTGCTGGTCTTCAACCTCGGTGAGCGTTCCGCTGGACTGGGCATTGAGCGTCAGCACCGCATCACCGACGCGCACGGTTTCCTGATTGACGCCCAGCAGGCTGGTGCGCAACTGAACGACTGCGACGTTCAGCGCGCGGCTGATGGCTGCAAGCTCGTCGCGTCCCTGAACCGGGACCTCCACGCAGAGATTGCCGTCCCGCAGCGACTCGGCCAAGGTGGTGATACCGCTGGCACTGCTTCGAATCGAAGCCTGCAGGCAGGCGAACAGGTACATCGCCAGCAACATCAGAACGCCGAACACCACCGCCAGCGGGATGAACTCCATGTTGGACACGTCGTGGTAGTAGTCGAGTCGATCATAGAGCGCCTTGAGCGAATGATTACGGAAGTCACCCACGCTTTTCGTCAGCGTATCGATGCTGCGCTCGAACTCCTGCGGCTTGAGTTTGATGGTCCCGCCAAACACGCCTTCATCCAGTACTTTCAGCTCGGTGTTCAATACCTGCGTGACCTGCGAATACTGATCAGCCCAAGGCTGCATCTGCGCGGGCAGCTTGGACATCAGCAAGGCGCCCGCCTTGTGCATCTGGTCCTTCGCGTCGTCGATGCGGCTGCGCAAGTCGCGCATCTGCAAACGGCTCTGCAGGCTGAACTGGCCCGAGGCGACCGAGGTCTGGCCTATGCTGGACATGCGCCCGATGCGCTCGATGAGGTCGGGCACCTGCTGCGTGGAAAGCTGCATCAGCATGTAGGTCTCGAGCCACGGATCGAGAATCAACCCGCTGTCCATGGCGATCTGCTCGCGCAGCGCCTGTACGTTGCTCAGAGCAGTGGTAAAGCGGTCATAGCCATCCGGCCACCAGCCGACGGTTCGCAGGGAAGCGGTGTCCATGCCTGCCACGGAGACCTGAAGCGTCTTATAGCGGTTCATCGTGTCGGCAGGCGCGCTTTCGGCGTTCAGGGCCGCGCCGAGATTTTCGAGCGCCTTGGCAATGCGCGGGTTGCCGGCATCGACGTTAGCCATGGCAGCCTTGGCTTCCGGGGTCGGTTCCTTGAGGATATCCGCCGCTTTCCAGCGCGCAGCGTGGTCACGCTGGGCTGCCAGCTCGACGTTCAGGTCATCGAGGGCCAGCAACTGCCGAACGCCTGACTGCTCGCCCGAAATCACCGCCAGTTTGTTCCGGTAATCGGTCGCGATCACCCACCCACTGCCTACCAGCGGCAACATGAACAGCAAAAACAAGAGCTGAAACTTGCGAGCAAACCCGAAATGCCCCATCAGGCGCATACCCGGCGACAGAATACTGTTCATGTCCAGCGACTCCCCGTGAACACCTCACGCTTTCAAAAAAAGCAGAGCGGTGTCTTTTTCGAAAAAACGATAGCAGCAAAATGCCATGCTATTGATTCAATGGCGATACACATCGCTTCACATTGGTACGAAAAGCGCGGATGCCTATTCTTTTTTGTGGCGAAAAGCCGCGTAATTGGCGTTTCACCGTCTTTCAAGCAAGAAGCGGACCGGGTCTGCGGCGTCCGAGGGTGCCTATATCCACAAATTATTCATTCTGAAAACCCGTCTGAAAAAGTAAGCTTCTTCCCAACAGCCGAAGGCTCGGCCCACCCAATCGCCTATCCAGGGAGGCCTCACCATGACCGCTCCTTTCTCTTCGCCACGCGTCGTCGCGCAGCCGTCCAGGCCCCAGCTGAGCAAAGAGCAGAAGAAATTCAATGCGCTGATGGAGAAGCTCGAAACCAAGCGTACGTTGCTTCAGCAGTGGCTTGAAGTCTGGACCACTTCCGAGCAGATCTGGAACGCCGAGTTGCTTCCGCTGTTCATCCAGCAGGAAGAAAACGACCTGGATCGACTGCGCCTGCTTGACCAGGCGCATGATCAGTTCCGTTTGAGCAAGAAAGACCGCGCCACACTGCAAGAGATCATCTTCGAACTCATCACAGGACTCATGGCTCAAGGGCGTGAGGAGGAATTGAAACAGCTGTACTTCAAGTACACCGGTAACGATTACGACGATGATGAACGCGAGGCCGCCGAGATGTTGCGGGCGTCGCTGGAAGAAAAATTGGGTATAGATCTGGGGGACGATGTCGATCTGAATTCGCCGGAAGACGTCATCCACCTTTTCGGTGAACACTTCAAAGCCGAGGACGAAGCCGCGCAGGTCAATCGAGAACCCAAAAAGCCGTCCGCCAGCGACATTCGTCGCGAACAGGAACAGGCGGAGAGCAGCCAGTCGGTGCGCGAAATCTATCGCAAGCTGGCCAGCGCGCTGCATCCGGATCGCGAACAGGATGCCACCGAGCGAGACCGCAAGACTGCACTCATGCAACGAGTCAACGACGCCTACGCCCGTAACGATCTGCTCGCGCTGCTTCAGATGCAGATGGAAATCGAGCAGATCGATCAGGAACACATCGACAACATCTCCGAGAAGCGCCTCAAGCACTTCAACCTGATACTGCGCGACCAGTTGACCGAACTCGAGGATGAGATTCACGACCGCAAGATGATGATCAGAGAACGGTTCCTGATGGAACCCGATACGGACATCCGACCCAAGACCGTGATTGCCAAGTGCACAAAGCGTGTTGACGTCGTCCGTGATCACGTCGGGCATCTGCGTGATGAGCTGACCCTACTCACCGAGCCGAAAAGCCTGAAGGCCTGGCTGAAGCTCCAACGGGACCTGGCGGCGGACTACGACGACTTTGACGAATTCATGGACTTGAACGAGCCCGATCCATTCCGGGATCTGTACCGCTGAGCCCCCCGAAAAAAGGGCTCCAGTAGAAAGCCGCCACCTAACCGGTTGATCGTACGCAATTATTTTTCACACAGACGCTTGACACATATCCGTTCTGCGCGAATAATGCGCGCCACTTGGCTACATAGCTCAGTTGGTTAGAGCATAGCATTCATAATGCTGGGGTCCGGGGTTCAAGTCCCTGTGTAGCCACCAAGTTCAACAAGAAGCCCGCCTCGTGCGGGCTTTCTTGTTTCTGGGCGTTTATCCTTATGCTCAGCTTCAGGCCGTGCTTCGTCGGAAAAGGATCATAGACGTTTGAGGACTGCCGACTGCGGTCAATCCAGGAAAGGCTGACCGAATACCCCTGGCACTTCCAACATCCGGATGCGCGCCTCTCAGGATCATTTGATGCCGACGCATGCCAAGCGCATGAATTAAAAGCAAACGGGCTGTAACGCAGCCCAAGGCCTTTAGACAGTCCAGAGCTAGGCAACTGGGCGTGGTAGAAAGCCTTCCGGCCTTGCCGTCAGGCAGCACCCTGACGGAGATCTTTGCGCTGCGCCAAATCGTTCTGGTAACAGACTCAGCAGTCTCCCCCTCAGCATCACCATCAAGAACAAACTGATAGCAAACCTCACTGGCCGACGAGGGAACGGCAATGAGTTACCGACCCACCACGCCAACCAACTTATCTTTTGATAATCCAAAAGGAATAGCCGTTAACCGCATCAAGCCTTGTGTATCCTTCTGTGCTCAAAATATCGATAGCCAAAGGCGTTTCATTAGCAATGTTAAGAATAACGAGCGCTACATTTGCGGACCGAAAGATTGGACGAACCTGCTCACCATTACCCTCAATTTTTCCCGTAATGAAATTATACAACGCAAGCCTTTTCGCGTATTCCTCCTCTCCTATCGCGGGCCTTAGAAGATATAAATAAAGCGCTCTGGTCATTAAAAGCCGCGGGTGATGCTCGAACCTTGAAATGACTCCAGCTATCTCATCCTGCGCAAGGACTGCACCACCATCAACCTTTAAGTCCATCGCCTTCTCTGCGACTGAAAGGTCTGGGGCTAGAATCTTCCAACTTGCAAAACTCTCAATCTTTCCTATGTTATCAGGACGCAGCGTATGATAGGGAAGCGAGTAAATAACCAGGCCAACAACGATTGCTGACAATGAAGCACTGAGCCATCGATACCGCTTTTGCTCAACGAGCTCGACCACGATCATGCACAGAGATACAGCGGCAAACGTCATTAGCGGAAAAGACCAAACTACACGCCAATACACTGGCGGAGTTGTGAGGTACCTCGATATGAAATCAGCCAGCCATGGATTGAGATAAAGTCCGAAAAGGATCAAAGGCGGAACCGCCAACCGCCACTTGGTAACAGTGTCCTTGGCCAAAACAGGCCCAGCCAACAAAAGAATACCCACCAAATATTGTTGGTGCGGCCCAAAGACCGTTGTCCAGACGTTTTCAGACGTCTCCACACCAAAATCGAGGACGGGTGATCCTTTGGCTTGCAGAACCACATTTATCAAGTAAGGCAGGGGGATAACTAAAGTAGCTATACCATAACAAAGCTTTTTCCTTTCACCTAAAGCCAAGGGCAGATTAGAGGCCAAAGCACCAAACCCCGCCATCGGCGCTGCGAGCATACCAAAGTTTGACAAACCAATGGCGGTCAGCTGACAGCACGCCAGCAAAAACAGGTCTTTATTAGTACCCTTGTCTGAGAAGTACCTAGCGGTCAGGTAAAAGATCGCTGGGACTATGAAAGAAAGGAAAACGGCTTTCCCCTGAAAAATCCGTACAAATGAAAAATTTGCTGTACTTCGGTGCATTTCTCCTAACAGCAACAATAGACCTACTGTTATTACACCCACCAAAATCCAACTTCTGGGCATCAGTGCCTTGGCCAACAAAAAATTCGCAGCGATACTTGCAATCACCCACACAGGCAAAAGGTAAATATAATAAAAATCCATCGACGGGGCCGAGAACACGTACGCCAGAGCGCCCGAAAGCAATTCGAAAGAAGCAAACCGATAGCTTGGAAACAGCAAAGGCAAGCCGGCCTCGCCAAGCATGGGATCGCCTGCAAGCAGCGCGTGTTCTGGATTGGACGACGAAAATGCTGCTACTGCTACGTAGAAAGAATCGTCCAGATCACTTCTGGAAACCGCCAACGAAAGCGAAACTGCGAATACGGCGACTATTAAAATGGTGAGTGCAGAATATCGTTTACTGATCTCAATCGCGTATAACGCTTTTGATGCCGGCGCTGATCCGCTTGAAAAAAGACTGGCTGTCAGCATAAGCGTAGAAAGAGCCCAGAACACGGTCCATGAGCAATACAGTGCCGCAGGCAATGCGATAAGTGCCGCCAGCGTTAAGGGTGACGAAAACTTGCTGGTGACTTGGTATGTGTTAAAGCCTACCATACCTTCGGCAATGTGCGTTTTATCTTTTTCTCGCAAAAAACAGTACGCGACAACGAAGCACGCCATAACCAAAGGAGCCAGAACCAGAAGGTTTTTCATGTTCCAGCCGAGTAGCACACAGGCCTGTACAGAGACGGTCCAGCCTGTGAATGCAATTAGAAACGTCGCAAGAATCCAACGCAACGTCCGCTCACCCGGCTCTTCGAAAAGCGTCGAAACCCGACGCTGGGGCTCTGCGCCATTCGTTTCGCTGGAACTATCAATTTTAGCGTCACCGTTAATCATAAGAGTCAGTCCAACAAAAAGCATTATTCATTGTTAAAGTCCTTACGCATGTCATCGCACGGGGAGGCATCACCGAACGTCGAAATATGCGTGATCATGGGCATTGGGCGGGTAACCAGCTCAGCCCTTGATGGTCAGCACGATTCCCAACACAATCAGTCCCAAGCCAATAAAATATTGGGGATGAAAGCGTTCACCAAACATAAAATAGCTGCCTAACGGAACAAAAATAAAAGCCAACGCCATCATTGGGTAGACTCGCCCGAGCTCGGTCCGTTGTAAAACCCAAACCCATGCTATGGAGGTGACACCGTAAATACCCATGGCGGAGATCAGTGGGATAGCCGACTTCCATGAAAATAATGTTCCCGTCGCCGCGAGAGCGGTTGAACTAAGTTTGAATAACAGCTGCCCGACAGCCAGCCCCATCACACACAGAAAAGCGACGACATAAGCTGTCATTCCGAGCGTCCTTTCTTACGAACGATGGCGTGAAATGAGAAAAAAAGATTCAGGTCAATGGACGGCACAGGAAACGGCCACCAAGCCTCCTTCGCATCAGGAAAATAGTGCCTGAGGATAGCGATTAGATTATTGCAGGCATTCACGTGCTCTCTTGCCATTACATAATCGTATGCAATCCCTTGGGCAATCGCATTTTTTCGTGGCCCCAGGTGCCTGCCCAGTCGCCAGGCAAGTCCGGGATCTGTGGGAATCAAAATTGACAACACGCCGCCGTCTTTAATGACTCTTGACCATTCTTTTAACGCCAGGTGTGGCTGGTAAATATGTTCCAGCACGTGGGTCGCAATCAGTCTGTCAAACGTATCGTCTGCATAGTTCAACTCACTGCCTTCCTGGCGCTCGAACTTCAGGTTGCCGCGCTGCATCGTCAGAAGCTTGCCTTTCGCGACTTCAAGTGTCTTTTCATCCATATCAGACAACGTGTATTCATCGTACTCATGGCGAACAAACTTCACGTGCTCCCCGGTACCGGCACCAATTTCCAGAACCTTTTTAAAATGCGTACCTTGACCATATTCTTTTTCGACAAGCTTGTGGCTTGCACGCATAACGAACGATTGAAGTGGACTTGCGTAATTCGAATCATCGTAAAGCTCAGAGAACTTTTCTCTGTAATCAGTCCAGGCTTTGTCTTCATGCTCCACGTTGGAACTCCTTCTTTATTTTCGCTGGAACTGTCTTGAGTTTTTGAAGCGGATTATTGGGAACGGAGTTAATGTCGTATCCCAAAAAGGCCAATGTAAGTTGCAATCCTATAATCACGGGCAGTGCCGAAAGCATCACAGTCCCTGCGGATGAGGGCAGGCCTGTGCTAGCAGAATGAAGCCATTGATAAGTCCCAAATATCAGACCAAAAAGCAAAAAACCCAAGCCGAGCGGAAGTTCAATCGAAGCAAGGGACATGTCTCTCAAGTAGTAATTATAAAAAATCCGCTTCAGAAAATTTCGGGTGTGCTTGACCGTAAACTCTCCAATGATTTTGGAAATTTTCAAATTGCTGACTTCGTCACCATACTTTGCGCTCATCGGTATGTCCACCACTACAGCACGCAGTGTATTCAAACGAAACAGCATGTCGGTTTCAAAAAAGTAACGGTGGCTGATTTTCTTGAATGGCAGACTTCTTGCCACATTGGCGTGAATGGCAGTGAATCCATTCGTCGGATCGAATAAGTTCCAATACCCGGATGACAGCTTTGTCACGAATGATAGAACAGCATTACCGAACAACCGCACGTTCGGCATGGCTCGAATTTCTTCAAGATCAAAGAATCTGTTTCCTTTGGTATAGTCAGCTCTGCCGTCAATAATTGGAGAAATCAGACCTGGAATCAACCTCGGATCCATTTGGCCGTCACCATCCACCTTGATAATGATGTCCACATTGTCCTCTATGGCAGCTTGGTATCCCGTCATCACCGCACCACCAACGCCTTGGTTTTCGGCATGACGAATTACCTTAACACGCTGATCACCACAGTTCCCTTCTACAAAGTCGCCTGTGCCATCGGGGCAGCAATCGTCAACCACATAGATATTTTCGACTTCCTCGCCTATGGCCTCGATGACATTTAAAATGTGGCCCTTGACCTTATAACTGGGTATTACAACTGCGACTTTTAGGGTTGAGTACATCAGACTTACCACGAAAGATTATTATAAAGGATATATTCCGAATCAAATTACACCCTGATAAACAGCAGCTGCTTAGGCAAAAATAAAAACTTAACAACGGCCAATAACGTACTCGCTGAAGCCGCAACGGGATATTTTCTGCAGTGGATCGTTTCAGCAGAACAGTGCTGATACTGAGAGCCCCGCATACTTGAAACGTCATTCAATAACGTAACGATAATCAAGCCTCCCCGCCCTTTCATCGGTGGTGTACAGATGAAAATTGTAATGCTCGATAATTCTCTTATCGACCAGTCTGGATCGGCAAAGGACCGCTATAGGCGAGTCAGGCTGCCGCCAATGGCACTATACACGGGTACGCCCCGTATCAGCATGTCTGACACTGGCCGCTTTATCAGAACGCTTGCTATTTTTTGAAAATGAAACAGGGAGTCTTTTCCGGCGCTGGGCGACGCGTCCACACCACAGGCCGTATTCATGATCGAGGTGAATCCAACGCTCGATGAAGCCGCTCAGCACGCACGAGTCTGGGGGTAAGGCGGTCGTCCGGCTTGTCGTGTGATTGCACATTGTGCACGCGTAGGGGCAAGAAGATCCGAGTGAAGCGACTCTGCACGCAGGGAAGCGCTGGACGAAAAAGTATCACTAAATCTGTCCGCGGACCGAATCAGGGCAGCATGCAAAACGAGGCACTGAGCTTCTGTAAGCCGCCTGTGCTCGAGATCCAACCGCACAAACATCCTTCCCCAGAAACGACCGGGCACCTTTCTCGAGGTTTTATTCACGTTCTCTATAGGCCAGGTTACATATTATTAATTAGTCCTACCCCCTCCCCTCACGTATGGTCGCAACTCTCAAGTGATGCCCCATCGCCATCACCACTTGAATCTCCCGAAAATCCGAGCCCTGATCATGAAAACACCCGTCCGCCTCGCTACCCGTATCGGTCTCGGCTTTGCCGCTATCGTGTCGCTGCTCGTCCTGATCACAGCCGTCGGCATGCAGCGTGTGGGCGTCATCGATTCCACGCTGCAGGATGTCAGTGACAACGCGGCAAAGGTTCAGCGTTACGCCATCAATTTCCGTGGCAGTGTCCATAACCGAGCGATTGCCGTACGCGATGCGGTGCTGGTGAATAACGACCGGGATCTTGCGTTTCATCTGGCCGAGGTGGCAAGTCTGGAGCAGGCCTATACCGACTCTGCGCAACCCATGGACCAGTTGATAGGCCACGCCGGGGTGACGCGTGAAGAGAAGGAGCTGCTGCGCGCTATCAAGGAAATCGAAGTGAAGACCCTCGCGTCCAGCAAAGCGGTGGTCGACTTGCGCCGCACTGGCGACATTGCGGGCGCTCAGGCGTTGTTGCTGAGTCGCGCCTCTGGTGATTACAGCGAATGGTTGAAGCGCATCAATGCGCTGATCGATTACGAAGAAGCCACGATCAAGGCTCAGCTCAATGAGGTGCAGACCACCGCCAGCCGGTTTTCCGGTCTGATGCTGCTGGCGACCGGTGCGGCCTTGCTGCTGAGCATCATCATGGCGACCGTCATTATTCGCTTCGTGAAATCCACGCTGGGCGCAGAACCTGTCGAGGTCGCCGAGGCGATCCGGCGGCTGGCTGCGGGCGACCTGCAGCAGACCATCGTCACTGATTACCCCGACAGCGTCATGGGCGTCTTGAAAACCGCACTCGCTCGGCTGGCTGACACCATTACTCAGGTACGCAAGGCGGCGCAGGAGGTGAACCATTCCTCCAGCCAGCTCTCGGCGACCTCCACACGCAACAACGATCACATCAGCCTGCAGACCCGTGAGGCCGAGCAAGTTGCGACGGCGATCAAGCAGATGGCGGCGTCGGTGAGTGAGGTATCCAACTATGCCTCCAGAGCCGCAAACGCCACCCGCGAAGCCGACAATGAGGTCGAGAGCGGCAATCGTCTGGTTGCGGGCACCACTCAGGCAATCGAAGAGCTGGCCGTGACGCTGGGGCAGACCACGACAACGGTTGAGCAGGTCTCCAAGGACAGCGAGCAGATCGAGACGGTCATCGAGGTGATCAACTCCATCGCGTCGCAGACCAACCTGCTGGCCTTGAACGCAGCCATCGAAGCCGCCCGCGCCGGAGAGCACGGACGAGGCTTTGCGGTCGTGGCCGATGAGGTGCGCTCGCTGGCGACTCGCACTCAGGAATCGACTCAGGAAATTCGCGAGATGATCGGGCGCTTGCAGAGCGGAACCCAAGCCGCCGCACTCACCATGCGTGACTGCTGTGAGCGAGTAACCCAGACGGTCTCACAGACCCGCGATGCCCAGAGTGCGCTGACCAGGATCAGTCAGGAAGTAGGCGCCATCAATAGCATGAACGCCCAGATCGCCAGCGCGGCTGTCCAGCAAAGCGCCGTAGCCGAAGACGTCGCGGTCAACATTACCCGTATTCACGACTCGACCGTCAAGTCCGCCAGCGGATCCCTGCAGGTCGCGTCGGCCAGCAGGGAGCTGGAACAGCTCGCAGATCGACTTGCACAAAAGGTTGCCATTTTCAAAGTGGGCGGAGCCTGATGGTTTATGCTGTGACGTAACACATGAGCCTGGGCTGACGTCAGAACGTCGCCAGCCCAAGGACTCACTGGTACGAGCATTTATTTATATATCTGCACCCCACGCCACGAATGGTGGCACTAAGACATCTCGAGCGCTGTCCTAATGGATTCGATGTGATGAACCCGGTGCCACATGCTCACTCCCGCCCTTGATCGCCCGACCGAGGAAGACTCGCAGACCCTTGCCGAAGTTGAGCGAACCATTGCCTGCGGAGTGGGCACGCTGCGGTTCAGCCGTGAACTCGAACGACGCTACGAAGCAGACACCCTGCACCAGCGGCGTCGGTTCATCACGGCGGTCGGCATCGGCGGCGGACTGATCTACAACCTGTACCTGCTCAGCGACTGGCTGATGTTGCGCGACATGTTTTTCTACGTCGCAATCGGCCGACTGTGCGTGATTACCCCAATGTTCATCGCCTTGCTGTTGTTGATCCAGCGCATGACGTCTCGTCGTGCGCTGGAAACAACCGCAGCGGTCGGCACTGTGCTGTCCTCGCTGATGCCGATGGTGGTCATGACCTACAGCGAAAGCCCGCACCAGCTCCATTACCAGTTGGGGATGCTGCTGGTGATGGTCTATTGCACCATGATTCAGCAATTGCCGTTTCGCTACGCCACTGTGGCAACGCTAAGCATGCTGGGCATTCAACTGGTGACGACCTATGTGGCTGACTTTGCGGATTTCCTGACCTGGCAGGCCAATGCCCTGCTATTTGTGTCCACCGTTGCGCTGCTGCTGATGTCTTCGTACTTTCTGGAGCGAGGCGCACGGCTGAGCTACCTGTTCGCGCTGCGCGGACGGCTGCTGCATATCCAGTTGATGGAAGTTGCGCGTACCGATGCGCTGACACGCCTGTTCAATCGACGGTATCTGGACGAACTGGTGAGCTCCATCTGGGAACGCTCCAGAGAGACGCCCACAAACGTCGCGTTCATCCTGCTGGATATCGATCACTTCAAATCCTACAACGACAACTATGGTCACCCTCAGGGCGACAGCTGCCTGAAGTTGATGAGTCAGGTGATCCAGCAGAATGCCCAGCAACATGGCGCCGTGGCGTTTCGGTATGGCGGCGAAGAAATTCTGATCCTGATGGTCAACACCGACGTCAGCCAGGCCAAGGCACTTGCCGAGATCATGAAAGCTGCACTGGCGACGCTCAAGTTGCCGCATCCGGCACAGGGCGAAGGCGCGCTGGTCACCATCAGCCTGGGTGTCGCCGCGGCCGTAGCGCCGCTGGCCACGGCCGACCAACTGATCAATGCCGCCGACGTTGCGCTGTACGCAGCTAAACATGCCGGTCGTAACTGTATCCGCTCAGCCTGACCCTCAAGCGCAGGCGTACGTGCCTTCTGTGCTTTACCCCGGTTGACCGCCGCTCTACTCTGCCGGTTTGAGATCAACGGACGGGAGTCAGCGCATGGGCGTGCATATCGAAGTCAAAAACGATCCTACGGAAGAAGATCGCCTGGCCATCCTCGAGCCTTTGAGGCGCTACAACGCCGAGCAGGCCGGTGATGGGCAATCGGAAAAGATCGCGTTACTCGTGCGAGATGAAAAAGGCGACATCATCGGCGGTTTGCATGCCCGCCTCTTTTACCGCTGGCTGTTCATTGAACTGCTGGTCGTTCCCGAACAGACCCGAGGTCAGGGAACAGGCTCGCGCCTGATGCAGATGGCCGAAGAGCTGGCCATGGAGAAAGGCTGCGTCGGGATGTGGTTGGACACCTTTGACTTCCAGGCGCCGGACTTTTATCGCAGTCACGGCTTCAGCGAGTTCGGGCAGATAGAAGACTACCCGCCCGGCCACAAGCGCTTCTTCTTTCAGAAGCGCCTGGACGTTCAAGCCGTTTGAAAGACCGGGGCAGCGTCGTGAAACGCTGACCCCGCGTTCAAGGATCAGACCTTGAACTTGCCCACCAGGTTGTTGAACGAAATCGCCAGTCGCGACAGTTCCTGGCTCGATGCGCTGGTCTGGTTGGCGCCCGCAGCGGTCTGGGTGGACAGGTCCTGAATGTTGATCAGGTTGCGGTCCACTTCGCGCGCAACGTGGGATTGTTCTTCCGACGCCGTGGCAATCAACATGTTGCGGTCGTTGATTTCAGCGATGCTCTGAGCGATGCGCTCCAGCGATTGGCCTGTGGCCTGGGCCAGTGACTGAGTGTTGCTGGCCAGCGTACGACTGTTCCCCATCGCACGAACGGCCTGATCGGCGCTGCTCTGTACGCTGCCAATCATCGCTTCGATCTCGCCGGTGGATGCCTGAGTACGGGCCGCAAGGGCACGCACCTCATCAGCCACCACGGCAAAACCACGACCCTGTTCGCCGGCACGGGCGGCTTCGATGGCCGCGTTGAGGGCCAGCAGGTTGGTCTGCTCGGCGATGCCGCGAATCACGTCCAGCACCTGACCGATTTCGCGCACACGCCCAGCCAGCTCTTCGACCATTGCAGTTGAACTGCTGATCTCGGTGCTCACCGTGTTGATCGCGTTCACCGCTTCGCGTGCCTGATCGCGACCGGTCGCCGCCTCGGTGCTGGTCAACTTCGACGCATCGGAGGTGGAGATGGCATTGCGCGCCACTTCCTCGACCGCTGCGGTCATTTCCGTGACAGCGGTAGCCGCCAGTTGAATCTCGTCATTCTGACGCGTCAGGCCTCGGCTGCTTTCTTCTGTGACTGCGTTCAATTCCTCGGCGGCCGAGGCAAGCTGATCGGCAGCACTGGAAATTTGCCCGATGGTGTTCTTGAGGCTGTTTTGCATGTCGCCGAGCGCGGACAGCATCAGTCCGGCTTCATCACGATGCAGACTGACAATCGACTGGGTCAGGTCGCCACCGGCAATACGCTGGGCATTGACCAGAGCGGACGCAATCGGTCGGCTGATCACGCGGCTGATGAAAAGGCCGAGCAGGAAGGCGGCCAGGAACGCCACGCCAATGCCGATGTACAGATTGAGCTTGGCAGCAGACTCGGTCTTGCCGGCAGCGACTGCGCCCTCGCCCGTTTGCCGGGCGTTGGAGTCAACCATGATGTTCAGCTCGTTCATGATCTTGAGGTAGATGTCACGAACCTCACCGTCCACCAGCGTTCTTGCGGCATTGACATCGCCGGCCAGAGCCACGCTGACGGCTCGATCAATCGCCGCCTGATAGGCAGGCCAGTCCTTGTCCATCAAATCACCGGCGGCGCGCTCATCATCTTCAAGTGGCGTGGTTCGATAGGCGGCGTACGCTTTTTCCGCCTGAGCGCGGTTTTCACGCAAGTTCGTGACGACCTGATCCTTGACGCTCTGAGGCGCGTTGGCGGCCACTGTCGACAGCAGGCGGTAGAGGTCACGGTTCTGCGCGATGGCATTGGCCTTGGTTTCACTGGTCTTGCCAACCGACACCAGGTTATTGGAAAACGTGAGCTTGAGGCTATTCGACAGGTCGCCGATGCCCTGGCTGCCGATGATGCCTACCACCAGTGTGATGAGCGCACAGAGTGCAAACGAGATGAACAGCTTGGTGGACAGTTTGGCGTTGTAGAACCAGTTCATGACAAGATCCTTGGTCGAGAAAGCTGGGGGAGGCTCCATTACAGACGCGTGCATGCGTCGATCTGAATCTCCTTGTAGAAAGTTCTATCGGCAATGTGCGAAACCACTGGAGTGTACGAACGATAGTTTTCGTAAAGACGTCGGATTTTTCTGAACTAATACCCCGTGCACACAGCTCCCTGAAACATGCTGACAGCAATGCGGATTTGTGTAACAGGAACTTTCCACCTGCGCTGCGTTACTATTTCCAGCCATTGTTCAGTCAGAGCCCGACCCCAGGATGTTCCCCTCGCCCGTGTCACCGCATGATTCGTTACCCGCCGTTCTTGCCGGTCCGCTGCTGCGCCGACAGGAAGCCAATCGCCTCGTGTTGTGGCTGGTGGGCTCGCGGCCGTTGCCGCTGACGTTGCGTCTGCGGACTGATGAACAGGCGGACGCGACATTCACGGACTATCCGCTCGATGAGCAGCAATGCCAGATCATCGCGATGGGCCAACGGGCGTTCATCCATCTGATCGACGTGCGCCTGGACGGCGATTTGCCGAAGGACCGACTGATCGATTACGACCTTTATATAGAAGACGAACAAACCGTAATTGCCGACTGGGCGCCCCATTTGCTCTACAGCGGCGCCAGCCATCCCAACTTCGTGGTGCGCAGCAAGATCGACCACATCCTCCACGGCTCATGCCGCAAGCCGCATCATGGTTCTGCCGATGGACTGTTATGTGTCGATCAGTTGCTGGCGGACACACTTGATCCACTGCAGCGTCCCGCCTTGCTGATGATGAGCGGTGATCAGGTCTACGCCGACGACGTTGCAGGCCCCATGCTGCGTGGGGTCCATTCGCTGATCGACCGTCTGGGCCTGTTCGACGAGAGGCTGGAAGGCGCCGTGGTCGACGACAGCCAGAGTCTGTACGACCACCCGGCCAGCTATTACCAGCGCGCCGACCTGTTGCCCGCCCTGAAAAGTAACGACACCTTGCGTGATCGCTTCTTCGGCGGCACCAGCAAGCCCGTCTTCACCAGCGCCACTGCAGACAACCATCTGGTGACCCTGGCGGAAGTCATGGCGATGTACCTGCTCGTCTGGTCGCCGGTGCCCTGGTCCCTCGTCACACCGGACATGCCGCAGCTCGACGCGCAAGAGTCCGAGCGCTATGCCCGGGAAAACGTGGTGATCGATGATTTCAGAGCCGGCCTGGGCAACGTCGCCAGAGCCATGGCGCACCTGCCCTGCATGATGATGTTCGATGACCACGACATCACGGACGACTGGAACCTGTCGGCGAACTGGGAAGAGACCGCCTACGGTCATCCGTTTTCGAAACGCATCATTGGCAACGCTTTGATTGCTTACCTGCTGTGTCAGGGCTGGGGTAACAACCCTGATGCGCTGAACGAGCTTGTCGGGCAGGCACGAGCCTTGAGCGATGAAACCGTCAGCCGTGACAACCAGCTGGAGAGCAAGACCCAGGACGCACTGATCGATCAACTGCTGAAATTCCAGCAATGGCATTACGTGCTGCCCACGACGCCAGCGCTGGTGGTGTTGGATACTCGAACGCGTCGCTGGCGCAGTCAGTCGAACTTCAACCACCCTTCCGGCCTGATGGACTGGGAAGCACTCTGCGAACTGCAGCAGGAGCTGATCGATCACAAATCAGCCATCATCGTTTCACCGGCCCCGATTTTCGGGGTCAAGCTGATCGAGGCTATCCAGCGCGTTTTCAGCTGGTGCGGCTACCCGCTGCTGGTGGATGCGGAAAACTGGATGGCCCATCGCGGCGCGGCCCAGGTGATCCTGAACATCTTTCGCCACTCCCGAACGCCGGGCAATTACGTGATTCTGTCGGGGGACGTTCATTACTCGTTCGTCTACGAAATCCTGATCCGGCACCGCAGTGGCGGCCCGCGCATCTGGCAAGTCACCAGCAGCGGTATCAAAAATGAATTCCCCCGACGCTTACTGGATACTTTTGATCGGTTGAATCGGTGGTTATACTCACCGCGTTCGCCGCTGAACTGGTTCACCAAACGTCGCCTGATGAAAGTCATCCCGCGTACGCCAGAACACAGCAAGGCGGGTGAACGGCTGTGGAATTCTGCGGGTGTGGGCCAGGTATTGTTCAACGACCAGGGCCAGCCAACGCTGATCAACCAGCTCAACGCCAACGGCGCACCGCCTACCTGCTTCGTCGAACCGGCAGAATACAGAGACGAGCGGTCAGGTACGGATCGCCGTTTTCTGGAAAACGACAGGGAAACGAGCGATAGTCACCGCTGAACCTTATCGCCGATTGCCGGGTCGATAGTTGCTACCGGTCAGGTTTACGGCAAACCCTGACAAGCATTATTTCCTGGAGAGCGCCCCCGTGATAACCAATCAACGCATAGCCAGACTCAACGCCTGGGGCGCGCATGGCTTCACCGCCACCGGCGTGGTCCTTGCGTTCCTGGCGACCATTGCCTTGTTCAACAATGAACCGAAAGCCTGCCTGCTCTGGCTCGGTGCCGCCCTGATCGTGGATGGGGTGGACGGTTCGCTGGCACGCAAGGTCAATACTACTTCAGTCCTGCCGCACTTCGATGGCTCGGTGCTGGACTTGGTGATTGACTACCTGACCTACGTATTCATTCCCGCGCTGTTCCTCTACCGCTACATCCCGGTCCCGGATTACACGCTGCTGTTGAGTGTGTCGGTGATTCTGGTTTCGTCGCTGTTCTGCTTCTGCAACGTCGACATGAAGAGCAAGGACAATTACTTTCAGGGCTTCCCCGCTGCCTGGAACGTTGTCGTACTGTGCCTTTACATCCTCTCGCCAAGCCCCTGGATGACCTTCATCACCATCATTGCGCTGGCCCTGCTGACCCTGACCCGCATGAAGTTCCTGCACCCGTTCCGGGTACGTCGTTTCATGCCGATCAACATTGCGGTCACAGCGGTCTGGTTGCTGTCCAGCGCACTGCTGATCATCAACCATCCGCACAATGGCCCCGTGGTCATGGGACTGTGGCTGGCGATGTCGGCGTATTTCCTGGGGATTTGTATCTGGAGAACGTCGCTGGAATGGCTGGGCCGTCTCAAGGCCTGAGCTGATTCGCTCGCTGCCCGGACACGCCGGTCAGCGAGCGAGTGACCTGATCAGACTCTGCTTTCGGTTTGAGCCTCGGCTGCATTGGCCGACTTGCCGAAGTGATACGTGGTAAAGCTGCACAGTCCCAACCCGCCCAAGGCCAGCAGGCCGCCGACAATCCCGACGCTCGATACGCCCAGTTGGCTGCTTACCACGCTGCCAAGCAGCGCCCCGCCGCCGATCCCGATGTTGAAGATGCCCGAAAACAGCGCCATTGCCACGTCCGTTGCATCCGGCGCAAGCGACAGCACGCGGGCCTGCAGCAACAGGCCGAAGCTCATGATCGCCATGCCCCAGACCACCGTCAGTGTTCCCAATGTCACAGCATCGCCGGACAGCGGCAGCAGCATCAGCAGACACACCGCAATGGTGCCGATCGCGGTAATCAGCAGCCCGTTTGGAAAGCGATCACTGAACAGGCTGAACACGATCGAGCCCATGACGCCAGCGCCACCGAAGACCAGCAACAGAATCGTCGTGACCTCACCACTGAGATGCGCCACGGTCTCGGTGAAGGGCTCGATGTAGCTGTAGGCCGTGAAGTGGGCGGTGACCACCAGCACGGTCAGCAAATACACCGCCATCAGTTTCGGGCGCTTGAACAGCATCGGCAGGCTTCTCAGCGAGCCGGAGTTCTGGCTTGGCAGCAACGGCAGCGAGCGGGTCAAGAGCACCACGACCAGAGCCGCGACGCCTGCGATGCCCATGAAGGTGGTGCGCCAGCCCAATGCCTCGCCCAGGACCCGTCCCAACGGAATACCCAACACCATCGCCAGCGACGTGCCGGTCGCCAGCAAGCCAAGGGCCTGCACCTGCTTGCCGGGCGGCGCGATACGTACCGCCAGAGACGCAGTGACCGACCAGAACACCGCATGCGCAAACGCAATGCCGACCCGGCTGATCAACAGCACCGTAAAGCTGGTGGCCATGGCCGAGACGATGTGACTGCCCACGAACACCGCAAACACAAAAATCAGCAGCTTGCGCCGCTCGATATTGCGCGTCATCAGCATCATCGGCAGCGACATCAGCGACACGACCCAGGCGTAAATGGTCAGCATCAGGCCGACCTGCGCCGTGGTCATGTCGAAGCTCTTGCCAATGTTGCTCAGCAAGCCGATCGGCACAAATTCTGTGGTGTTGAAGATAAAGGCCGCCAGGGCCAGAGCGAGTACGCCAAGCCAGCTACCGGCATGTGCATTCGGTGGTGTAGTCATCAAAAATATACAACGCTCGAAGTGGGTTGCGACCCGGGGGCCTACCGCCACACAAACACGCGTGGCACCTGTAAAAACCAAGGCATGCGCCCCAATGAAAAAACAACGCGAAAACGCCCCGCTCAATGATCAGGACCGAGCGCAGTGTGCGAAGTGGATTATTGTCGATATGGGGGGATGCAGCCGAATACGTGGAATTCTACGGACCGGGACGCGTGATCACAACACATCCATGAAGCACATCCCGGACAAGTGACCGCCGGTCGGTAAGCACAAGCGCTTATCTGGACGAGGCGTCACCGAGAAAGCGTTTTTCGTGATCCGGCGATGGCAGCAGGCACTGATCATAACGACCGAACAATCGATAGCGATTGAGCGCGATCCGGTTGTAGGCCCAGTCCCGCAGGAAACGTGGAAACACCCGCAGGACACTCAATAGCGGCCACGGCGGGGGCAGCAGACGCATGATGTGCAGAAAGCCATCCGAACGCACATACACGTGGCCATTCTGGATCACGGCGATGGTGTGAAACTCGTCCAGCGGCAATCCCGCCCACTTCAACAGCGCCTGACCTTCATCAGACTGCACCGCAGCCAGTCGCAAACGCCGTTCAGGGTCGTGGCGAATCAGAAACTTCACCACGCCGTTGCACAACTTGCAGACGCCGTCGAACAGCACGACGCATTCATCGGGCTTGAGGTAGGGAGCGGGAGTTTTCGGCATGATCAGACCCTGCTGTAGAAAAGAAAACGCCCCGCCGGTCACGAGACCGGCGAGGCGTTCAGGCTAAAACGCGAAGCGCGAGGAATCAAACCTTCCTGACGAACTCGGACTTGAGCTTCATCGCGCCGATGCCATCGATCTTGCAGTCGATGTCATGGTCGCCATCCACCAGACGGATGTTCTTGACCTTGGTGCCGACCTTGACGACCAGCGAGGAGCCTTTGACTTTCAGGTCCTTGATCACAGTGATGGTATCGCCGTCCTGCAACACGTTTCCGGTGGAATCCTTGATGACCTTGACGTCGTCGGACGCTTCGCTGCCGCCGCCGTCAGCGGACCATTCGTGGGCGCATTCCGGGCAGATCAGCAAGGAGCCGTCTTCGTAGGTGTATTCGGAATTGCATTTTGGGCAGGACGGTAAGCTCACAGGGGATCTCGCATCGGGGTAAAAACCATGGATTATAAAGGGCTTTTCGGTTTTCAGGTGGATCACACGAAATCGCACGTCCATGTCCTTTTGTCACTGCCTTGCAGGGACGTGATTTTCTACAATGCTTCAATAGCAGTCGCATCAGGAGAGTCCAATGTTCGAAAACCGTTTCGCCCCGTTCGAGGACTTGGCTCACCTGCTGATTCCGCATACCCACGCCGAGAAGATCGACGGTTCGCATGACGTCTCGCATTTGCTGAGAGTCTGGAGAAACGTCTGCGCCATTCGTGACGATGAAGGCGGTGACGCCCGCGTGCTGGTGGCTGCCACTTTGCTGCACGACTGCGTGGCGGTCGAAAAGAACTCGCCCTTTCGCTCCCGAGCGTCACGAGTCGCAGCTGCCCGAGCCAGCGAGTTGCTGACCGAAATGGGCTGGGATGAAGAAAGCATCGCTTCGGTCGCTCACGCCATCGAGGCGCACAGCTTCTCGGCACAAATAACGCCCAGGACCCTGGAAGCCAGAATCCTGCAGGACGCCGACCGTCTCGACGCGCGGGGCATGGTCGGAGTGGCGCGCGTGTTTTATGTGTCAGGACGCATGGGACGTTATCTCTACGACCCTCTCGATCCGCACGCCACGCAGCGGCCCTATGACGACAAGAACTTTGCTGTCGACCACTTTCACACCAAGCTGCTGCACCTGGCCGATGGTTTTCAAACCCGTACGGGGGCTTCGCTGGCGAAGGTCAGGCACGAGCGATTGAAGCGTTGTCTGGATGAACTGATGGAAGAAATCGGCGCGCCACACGACTGAAGCCTGCGCATATCGGCCATAGATGACATCAATGCGACATTAACGCGAAACACCGCAGACATGTCATAAAGACATCACACATGTGCCTTATAAACGGCTCTCCGAAAGGGTCCGTTCAAAGAGGTCATCCGCTGTGAAAAATTTCCTGCCTCGTTTCTTGCGCCAAAGGTCCGGGGTAACGGTGCTGCGCCGTTTCAGGATCGCGCCACGTCTGGTCATCTGCTTCGGCATCACGGCCCTGCTCATGGTTTCTCTGGGCGCGTTCTGCCTGTTGCAAATGCAAGACATTCGCCGTCAGGGCGAGGCCGTCGAAAGCGGCGCCTTGCCGAGCATCGCCATGGCCGACGCCATTGCCATCGGTCTGGTGAAACTGCGCAGCGAAACCACTCGGCTGATTGCCAACGCCGACGATCCGGGCGCGGTGATCAACAGCAAGATCAACGTCGAACAGCTCAGGAACGAAGTCGAGAAAGGCTTCGTGGATTATCTGGCGCGTATCCCGGCGGGTACCGAGCACGATTCGATCATCGCCCTGCAGGATGCCTACAAGGCGTTTATGCCGGGGCTGCAGGACCAGATGGTGCTGATCGAGCAGAACAAGCTGGAGGAAGCACGCATGCTGGCCAATACCATGCTGGCGATGCAGGGCGACCTGATGGACATGCAGGTACAGTTACTGCGCGAACTGAACAAGCAAAGTGCCGCTGCTGCCGTGGACGAAGCGAGCGCCCGTTACGAGCAGACGCGCATCATTGCGCTGAGTGCCATTGCCATTGCCCTTGCACTCACCCTGCTGCTGGCCTGGCGTCTGAGCGTCAGCATCATCCGCCCGGTTCGCCATGCGCTGCACATCGCCAGCACCATCGCCGATGGCAACCTGACCCGTCACGAGATTCCAGACGGCAAGGATGAAACCGCACAACTGCTGACCACACTGGGCCGCATGCGCAACAACCTGCACAGCACCATCGACCAGATTTATGCCGCCGCCACGCAGCTGTCCCAATCGGTTCAGGAAATGGGCACCATTGCCGAAGCCAGCGCCCTCAACCTGCAATTGCAGAACAATGAAATCGAACAGGCGGCAGTGGCGGTCAACCAGATGAGTCAGGCTGCCGTCGAAGTGGCGGGCAATGCCAGCAACACGGTGAGCGAGTCCGAAGCCTCTACTCAGGCGGCAGCGCAAGGTCAGGTCAAACTGTCGGCGACCATCAGCTCGATCAAGGAGCTGACCGAGAACGTATTGGATTCATCGCATCAGGCCGAAGGGCTCGCCGAACGTACGCAGAGCATCAGCAGCATCCTGGATGTGATCCGCGCCATCGCCAACCAGACCAATCTGCTGGCACTCAACGCGGCCATTGAAGCCGCACGTGCCGGCGAAGCCGGACGCGGGTTTGCCGTGGTCGCCGACGAAGTTCGCTCACTGGCACAACGCACCAGTGCCTCGACGACAGAAATCGAAGGCCTGATCAGCGGAGTCCAGCAAAGCACTCAACAGACAGCCAGCTCGCTGCGTCATACGGCATCACAAGCCAGCCTGACCCTGGAGCAGGCCGCTGCGACGGGTGAAGCGCTGAACGTGATCATCAGCTCGACCGGCACCATCAACGACCGCAATCTGCTGATTGCCAGTGCGGCGGAACAGCAGGCGCAGGTCGCCGGTGAAGTGGATCGCAACCTGAGCAGCATTCGCGACCTGTCATCGCAGACCGCATCCGGCGCGCAGCAGACCACGGTCGCCAGCAACGCGTTGTCGATGCTGGCGACGGATCTGAATCTGATGGTGCAACGATTCGTGCTCTGAGCATCGGGCGCTGCGTGCCTTCACGGCAACACAGCGTCCGACCGACCTTCAGGCTTGATCAGTCCTGCGGACGCAGGCGGTACTGAGGCGGCAACTGCTCGAAGCCGCTGATGGTGGTGTCCAGACTCTTCCAGCGACCATCCTTGATGCCATAGATGCAACCGTGCACCGACAGGCTCTGGCCGCGATGCCAGGCGTTCTGCACGATGCTGGTGTGAGCGACGTTGGCGACCTGCTGAATCACGTTCAGCTCGCACATGCGGTCGACGCGTTCTTCTTCGGTCGGCAACTGAGCCAGCACGTTGCGATTCTCGTAATACAGATCACGAATCGTGCGCAGCCAGCCGTCGATCAGGCCGAACTGACGGTCCTGCATGGAAGCGCGAACGCCGCCGCAACCATAGTGACCGGTCACCAGAATGTGTTTGACCTTCAAGACATCCACGGCGTACTGAATCACCGACAGGCAGTTCAGGTCCGTGTGCAGCACAACGTTGGCCACGTTGCGGTGTACGAACAGATCGCCGGGCAACATGCCGACAATCTCGTTGGCGGGAACGCGCGCATCCGAGCAACCGATCCAAAGAAATTCCGGGGTCTGCTGGCGAGCCAGCTTGGCGAAGAAGTCAGGGTCCTCCTGTTTGATCGCCTCGGCCCAACGTGCATTGTTATCAATCAGGTCTTGTAGCTCGTTCATGCTTTGATGCCTCGTTTATGATGCTCAGCCTTGGACTGGGCTTTGACACCGGAAGTCACGTCCTTGTGCCACTACCTGATATCACCCTTGATGACAAACCGCACTGATAAACCGTACTGATAAACCGCGCTGATAAAAAAAGGAATCTTCAAAGTTGCGACCGGTCCACCTAACAAGACCACCTGCAATGAGGATTCGTCATGAACGATTCACGCCGTCCATTCGATGCCACCCAACCGGAACCCATCGACGATAACGAAGACCGCATGGGCTCCATGGAAGAACTGAACTTCAGGGATGATGAGACCGCCCGTATCGGTGATCTTATGCCTGAAGACGAACTGCAACATGAAATACCGGATGAGCGCGTGCGCGAAGCCGGCATGACCGGTGCGTCCACCGATGACCACCAGCCAACCGACGATGATCTCTCGCCTGAAACGCTGATTCATGAAGATGGCGCCCGCTCGGCCAGTGAGCGCGGTGAGGACAATCCTGCCGATCTTGACCTGACTGTGGTCGATGAAGATGACATCGGCGGTGGCGACGGTCTGGATGAAGAAGAGATGGCCATTGTCGACCCGCTGGATGGCAAGGCCGGACGCTGAAGCCGGGTTATTCCAGAAGCGTGCAGGCCATGACCACGGCATCTTCACGACCGCCGACTGCGGGGTAGTAATCACGCCGCCGGCCTATCTCGTTGAAACCGTAGTTTTCATACAGACGATAGGCTGGTCGGTTGCTGTCACGCAGCTCAAGGAAGCACTCGCGTGCATTGAGCTGGTAAGCGCGCTTCATCAGGTGATCCAGCAACAGCAGCCCAAGGCCACGCCCCTGACTTTCAGGCTTCACGGTGATGTTGAGCAGATGGGCTTCGTCGATGATGACCTGGACCACGCCGTGCCCGACCTGCTGAGCGCCTTCGAACATCAGCCATATCTCGTATGACTTGAGTCCGTCCAGAAAGATGCCGCGGGTCCAGGGATGGCTGAAGGCTGCGTACTCGATCTTCAGCACCGCATCCAGATCGGCCTCGGTCATGGGCCGGAAGCTTATTGCATCACTCATCAGTTGGTTTCCAGCGCGTCATCAGCCGACGCATGGCTTTCCAGACATCAGCCTTGCGTTCAGGCTCGTCCATCAATAATTCCAGCCCCGGCAGCGCCCACACAGTGCCCAGGCCGTCTACCTGCAAATCCTGATAGTAGGATTCGGCGTCGGCTTCGCCTGCGAATTTCATGGCGGGCAAGCCCACCAGCCACAGGCAGGTGCACGGTTCATCTTCGAGTCTTGCACCGACGAAACCCTGCACGAAGTCACGCGCGGCCTCCGGCCCTTGATCCATCTGGCCACGAACCAGCAGCGGCCAGCGCACAGGCTCGCCAATGATCTGCGGACTGTCCGGCAGACCGGCGGCGCGCAGCATGTCCTTGAGCAACAGATAGGAAGGGTCGCGACTCTGGAACGGCTGGCCGGTGGACAGCTCCACGAGCAGCATGCAACGCCCGGCGCGCAACAATTGCAGGGAGAAACGCGGCGGCGGCACGACCACAGCCTTGGGCGGTGCGGGTTCGGCGTCTTCAACGACCGCAGCGACGGTGCGCGTGCTGGCCAGCGAAGGTCGCGGCACTTCGATTTTCGGGCGTTCGGAGGCTCGCTCGGATGGCCGATCGATGGGCACCACATTGTCTGCAACCACAGGCGCAGGTGAGGAAACCGCTGGCAACTCGTTCTGCACCTCGACCGGCGGCGGCAACGGCGCGAGCAGTTCCGGACGGGAAGGTGCAGCAAACGGCAGTTCAGTGCGCGGCAGCCAGTTGACCACCTGCATGGCGGTCAAATAAGCGCGGCGACGGGACTCATTGAGCAAGGGTCGGCCACCTGTGGATAGTTAGGCGCGCAATTCTAGCGTTGTTCGTCTTTTCGTGCTGAAGCATATCGCGCCCGGGTGAAATCTTGAGTGAATGATGCAGTACAATCGCCGCCTTTCATTCGCCAACAGTCGGCCTATCCATGATCGAACCCAAGCGCGTCCTGCGCGCCCTTGCCGAGCATTGGGCGCTACTCGAGCCCTTATGTGAACACTTCGACCAGGGCACCCTGAGCCTGAGCGAGCTGCGCCTGCAGCTTGCCGCTCAGCAACAGGACAGCACCCCGCAAGACATCACCAATCTGCTGGACGTGTGGATTCGTCTGGACATCCTGGTGCCTGTCGCCAAAAGCCCGAACCGTTTCGAGCTCAATGCGCAGATCCATGACTTTCTGTCCTATCTGCGCCGTGAGCACCGGCTGGGGCTGTGCCTGGAGATTGAAGCCTATCTGCGCCACCTCGAACGTCTGGCCGGTTACATTCAGGACGCCTTCGAGATTCGCGATGCCAATGATCTGGCCAGACAGCTTCGATTGCTGGACATGCGTGTCCGTGACGTGCTGAAAAAGCTCGCCAATGACGAGCAGGCCCTGGTAGCGGTCGCTGATCGGGCCAAGACCAGCGACCGGCAGATCCCGCTTCGCCAACGCTACGCAGAAGTGTTGGCAACCTGGGATGAATACGTCGAGCCGATGATTCAACTGGTCAATGCCGACGGGGCTTTCGAGCAAGGCGTGCGCAAGGTCGAGAATGTCCTGCTGCGTCTGCTGACCGAACAGCAGCGTCTGGGCCATCTGGTCGACGACGACATGCTGCTGCGCACCCATGCGCGCATTCTGGAAATGCAGACCAGCGCCCAGCTCACCCTGCGCCATGCGCGTGAGCTGCTGCTGCCGTTGCGCGAAGAAGCACGTCGCCACAACGCCGTCACCCGCGGCGCAGCGTTGGCATTGTCAGCCATTCGCCGCAAAGGGCTGGACGCCGTGCCGCAGGCTGCAATGCCAATGTTCACCCGTCCGCAAAGCACCTTTCTGGGCAGCGCGAGCCAGGTT
Organism: Pseudomonas sp. fls2-241-TYG-175; assembly: GCF_030209155.1. NCBI lineage: Bacteria > Pseudomonadati > Pseudomonadota > Gammaproteobacteria > Pseudomonadales > Pseudomonadaceae > Pseudomonas > Pseudomonas sp. fls2-241-TYG-175. Next base: position 78,067 of record NZ_JARVSO010000015.1, read on the forward strand.
GAAGCCTACGTCTACGCCCTGGCGCGCTTCGAGCCCAAGCCAGCACGCTTCCCCAAGGCCAGCGGCACCCGCAAGGGCGAACCTGCCCGCGCGCCGCGTACGGTCAAGGAAATGCTCGAGCGCTGCGAAGACGCCCTGCCGATGCCGGATCTGATGAACTGGCTGCTGGAGCAGGAGCCGAACGGCGAAACAGAAGAATTGCTGTATTGGTTTTCACGCCTCTCCCGCGACAAGCGCTTTGAGCGCGAACGCCTGGAGCGCCGCGAATATTACACACGGGAGCACCGCGTCAGCCTGCGCTCCTTTGCCCTGCTTGCCCCCGCAGACACGCAGTCAGAGAATTCCGAGAGCACTGTTCATGCATCTTGATCTATCCGAAATGTCCCAGCTCGCCCCGATCTTTCGCGAGCTGTTCAAGGGCTACCATGTCAGCCGCCGTGATCCGGAGCTGTACGCCCAACTTTCTAACTTCCAGGATCAGTACCGAGCGCTGTTCAAGGCGCTGGGCTTCGAACTGGTGTGCGATACCCGTGGCTTCTACTACTTCGTGCCGGACCTTGCCGCAGCGCAGGTGAACAAGACCGCCCAGCGTCTGGCGCTGTTCACTTTCATCCTCGTCGAGCATCTGGCCGATCAGGGCCGCGACCCGATGGCCGTGCTGGACGGCGGCAGTCTGGGCCGCGACGAATTGCCGTCGATGCTGGAAAAGTACCGCGATCTGTTTTTGCAGGCCGAGGTTCAGACCCAGGAAGAACTGGAAGAGAAAATCATGCGCCGCATGACCCAGCTCGGCTTCGCCAGCGAGGAAGTGGGTATCTATCGATTCCTGCCGCCGATGCACCGCTTTCTCGATGTATGCCTCTCCGTGCAGCAGGACCGTGACCTGGCAGCCAGCCTGCACAGCGCCCTGCCCTTGCCGACGCCGGTACTCATCGACGACGACAGTGATGAAAAGCTGCTGGAAACCGATGATCCACTGGACCTCGCCGAATTCAGCGAAGAAACCGAAGAAGAGGCGTTGGCCCGTGCCATTGCCGATGAACAGGAGTTGGACGCATGAGCCAGGAACGCTATGGCATTCGCCGTTTCGCCCTGTTGAATACCGCAGGTTACAGCCTGGGTCTGTTCCCGCTGGAGAATCCGCTGTCGGTGTATGGCGCGAACAACCTCGGCAAGAGTGCGTCGATCAACGCGCTGCAGTTCCCGATTCTGGCGCGCATGTCGGACATGAGCTTCGGCAAGTACAGCCTGGAACAATCCAGACGTTTCTACTTCGCTTCGGACACCAGCTACATTCTGGTGGAAGTCTCCCTGCCTCATGGCCCGCACGTCATCGGTGTGGTCGGTCGCGGCCCGGGCGGCGGCTTCGGGCACCAGTTCTTCGCCTACGCCGGTGAACTGGATCTGGGTCATTACCAGAAGAACGACACCTGCCTGCGTCAGAAAGAGCTGTTCACCAATCTGGAAAGCAAAGGTCTGAAAGCGTACGAGCTCAAGCCGGACGAACTGCGACGCCTGCTGGTGGGCGGCCACACCTCGATCCCGCTGGACCTGACACTGATTCCGCTGCGCTCGACCAGTGAGCAGAGCCTGAAGACGTTCCGGGCACTGTTCATCAACCTGCTGCACATGCGCGAAATCACCGCTGCCAAGCTCAAGCAGCTGTTCCTCGATGCCTTCGAGCACAGCCTGCGCTCCGGCAGCGTCGACTACATTGCGGCGTGTGAAGAGGCCTTCCGTGACGTGCGTCGCATGGAACAGGATTACAACTCGCTGGTGCTGGCCGGTCCGCTGGTCGAAGCACTGGCTGCAGGCGTCAAGCAGCGCGACCTGTTGCGCGGCAAGCTGCATCGTCTTTCGCCGATCCTCGATTCTTTGCTGGGCACCTGGTCGGACTACTCGGGTGCACGCAAGGAAGAGCTGGTTATCCAGGCCGAGCACTACCGTGCCCAGCAGGACGAAATGCAGAACGAACAACGCTCCAGCACTCAGGAACTGATGCGCCTGGAACGTGAGATCAGCGGTATACAGCGCTGGGTCGGTGAGCTGTCGGTCCTGAAGAACCGCTTTGCGCTGGTCGACGATGTCAAAGTGCTGGAGCAGCAACTGCTGGCCGCCAAGGACGCGCATGACGAACTGGCCGGTGCAATGGCCCAGTCCCGGCAGTTCAGCGCCGAGGATCTGGACGAGCGACTGCGCGATCTGGAAAAACGCCTCAAGTCACTCAGGCAGCAACTCGATCACGCGGACAACAACAGCTACGCCCGCTTGCGCGAAGAGTTCTCGCAACCGGATGTCGAGCGCCTGATGCGCCTGTTCAACAGCTCGCTGTTCAGTCTGCCGCTTGGCGAGCAGGGTATTGCGCTGGACGATGGCGACGCGTGGGTCAAATCGCTGGAAACGATTCTGGATGGCTTCAAGGGTGATCAGTTCACCGTACCGGGTTTGACGATCAACCTGTCCAGTATCGAGCCTCCCGCTCTCCAGGCGCTGGCCGATCGGGCCGCGTTGCGCGACCAGAAAGAGCGTCTGGAAAAAGAACTGAAGCAGTTGAAAACCCAACAGGCTGTGGCAGCAGATCGTTCGGCGAGCAAGACGCAGACCGAGGCGCTGTATCAGCAGGTACTGGACGCACAGAAGGCGCTTGAAGACTTCCGTCGCTGCCAGACGCTGAGCGTAGAAGAGCCTTCCAGGCTTGAAGACCTGGCGCAGATGGAAGCGGCGCAGGACGAGCTGAAACGCTCAAGCGATGCGTTTACTGAGCGTGTCCAGCAACTGTCGGCCAAGCTGCAACTGGTTGCGCGACAGATCGGCGACCTGGAATCCAAGCAACGTACGCTGGACGATGCACTGCGCCGTCGCCAGTTGCTGCCGACTGACTTGCCGTTCGGCACGCCATTCATGGACCCGATCGACGATTCGATGGACAACCTGCTGCCGCTGCTCAATGACTATCAGGACAGCTGGCAGGGTCTGCTGCGCAGCGATGGTCAGATCGAGGCGCTGTATGCGCAGGTCCGCCTCAAGGGCGTTGCGAAGTTCGACAGCGAAGATGACATGGAGCGCCGTCTTCAGTTGCTGATCAATGCCTATGCGCACCGCACCGATGAAGCGCTGACGCTGGGCAAGGCGCGTCGTGCTGCCGTGACTGACATTGCCCGTACGTTGCGCAACATCCGTAGCGACTATGACAGCCTTGAGCATCAGCTTGCCCTGTTCAACCGCGAGATCAACAAGCGTCAGGTGTCCAACCTGGCCAGCTTCCGCATTGTCCTTGCTCCCAACAAGGAAGCACTCAAGCATATCGATCAGATTATCCACAGCGCCGGTCAGTACGAAGAGGGTGAGACGCTGTCGGTCTTCGATCTGAGCCGGAGTGCTGAGCAGGACAACAAGAACGAAGAAGCCAAGGAATACCTGGCACGTCTGGTGGCGGCTAACCATAACCAGCTGGGCCTCAGGGATCTGTTCGAACTGGCTTTCGAAATCACCAAGGTCAACGGCCAGCCGGTTATCCACACCGACATCGACGGCGCTGCGTCCAACGGCACGACGATGACCATCAAGGCGCTGACCAACATGTACCTGTTGCTGCACTTGATGGACCGCGATCAGGCCGGCCGTGTGCGCTTGCCTTACTACCTGGACGAAGCTGCAGACATCGACGAGAAGAACCAGGCGGCATTGCTGGAGACGAGCCTGCAGCTGGGCTTTGTGCCGATCCTTGCGAGTGTGAAGCCTCAGGTCTCTGCCCATGTCGCTATCGACCTGGAAGGCGGCAGCGGGCCGAACGGTATCTACATTGATGAAGCCGACTGGAAGTACATCCAGCGTCGTGACGAAGTGAAGAAAGAGGTCTCGGAGCTGGCTTCGTAAGTATGGGACCGCTGTGATGAAAAGGCCGCATGTGAATGCGGCCTTTTTTGTGGGCGGCGTTCGGGGGCAGGACCTTGATGGTCTGCACGGTGCGTGGTGTGAACGGCCGTATGGGGGGTTGTGAGCTGCTGCTGACGTCTGCAACTGAATCGCTGGAAGCAGGCTGAGCGCTATAGATAACTGACGAGGGTGATGCGTCTTTTGCAGACGCCACAAAGACAAAACCCCTCACCGCGTGAGCGATGAGGGGTTTCGGAATTCAATCTTGACGATGACCTACTCTCACATGGGGAAACCCCACACTACCATCGGCGAT
>NZ_JARVSO010000028.1:0-80723 GCF_030209155.1 Pseudomonas sp. fls2-241-TYG-175
TGACGCGGAGCGTCACGGGATGCATGCCCACGCGGAGCGATGGGCACGATCAGTGGTGAGGCGGACTTGTGTATAACGATGAGCGCGGAGCATGGGCACGATCAGGGATTTAGCGGTCAGGGATTCAGAACGCCGGAACCACGGCGCCTTTGTACTTCTCGGCCAGGAAGGTTTTGACTTCCGGGCTGTTCAGCGCAGCGGCCAGTTTCCTCATCGCGTCCGAGTCCTTGTTGTCCGGGCGGGCAACCAGAATGTTGGCGTAAGGCGACTCGGCACCTTCGATGATCAGCGCGTCCTTGGTCGGATCAAGCTTGGCGCTCAGCGCGTAGTTGGTGTTGATCAGCGCCAGATCGACCTGGGTCAGCACGCGTGGCAGCGTGGCGGCTTCCAGTTCGCGGAATTTCAGGTCTTTCGGGTTGTTCACCACATCCGACGGCTTGGACAGAATGCTGGTCGGGTCCTTCAGAGTGATCAGACCGGCCTTGGCCAACAGCAACAGCGCACGACCTTCGTTGGTGGCATCGTTGGGCAGCGCGACGTTGGCACCATTTGGCAGCTCATCCAGCTTCTTGAATTTGTCCGAGTAGGCACCGAACGGCTCGACGTGAACTTTGGTCACGGCGACCAGATCGGTGCCCTTGCCCTTGTTGAACTCATCCAGGTACGGCTGATGCTGGAAGAAGTTGGCGTCCATGCGCTTCTGCGAGACCTGCACGTTCGGCTGGATGTAGTCGTTGAAGACCTTGATGTTCAGGTCCACGCCTTCTTTGGCCAGGGTCGGTTTGACGAACTCCAGAATCTCGGCGTGGGGCACGGCCGAGGCTGCGACGGTCAGGGTTTCGTTGGCCTGCGCGGACAGTGCGGTTACGGCGGCAAATACGGCCAATAGCTTTTTCATGCAACAACTCCTTTGAGGCCCGCCTGCGGCAGGCCGATGCCAACTGATTCGATCAACGGTGTGTGAAGTGCGCGACCAGTCTGTCGCCGACGGTTTGCAGAATCTGCACCAGCACCAGCAACAATACGACCGTCACGAACATCACATCGTTCTGAAAACGTTGGTATCCATAACGAATGGCGAGATCGCCCAGCCCGCCTGCGCCGACAGCACCCGCCATGGCGGTGAAGGACACCAGCGCAATGGCGGTGACGGTAATCGCTGCGAAGATGCCAGGGCGCGCCTCAGGCAGCAGCGCCTTCAGAATGATCTGCCGGGTGGTGGCGCCCATGGCCTGTGTGGCTTCGATGATGCCGCGGTCGACTTCACGCAGGGCGGTTTCCACCAGACGTGCAAAGAACGGCGTGGCACCTGCAATCAGTGGCGGCAGCGTGCCCAGAATGCCCAGCGATGTGCCGGTGATGATCTCGGTCAGCGGCATCATGACGATCAGCAGAATAATGAACGGCAAGGCACGCAGCATGTTCACGATCAGCCCGACCGTGGCATACAGCTGCTTGTGTTCCAGCAGTTGGCGTGGCGAGGTCAGGAACATCAGCACGCCCAGCGGCAGGCCGAGCAGGATGGTGAAGCCCAGCGACACACTGAGCATGATCAGCGTATCGCCGGTGGCAACCCAGATTTCATACCAGTCGACGTTGGAGAACAGGTTCAGAAAGGCGTCCATCAGCGCAGCACCTCCATGTGGACATCAGCGGCGGTGAAGCGCGCGAATGCAGCGTCCATGTCGCCGCCGGTAATGGCCAGCGTCAGTTGTCCGTAAGGTGTGTCCTTGATGCGGTCGATGCGACCGGCCAGGATGCTGTAATCGACGCCGGTTTCCCGCGCCACGGTGCCCAGCAGCGGCGCGTAGGTCGCATCGCCCTGAAAGGTCAGGCGCACGATACGGCCTTCGACATGGGCGAAGTCGTCGCGTTGTTCGTTCTCATCGATCTGTTCGTCTTCCTGCACGAAGCGCTTGGTGGTCGGGTGCTGCGGATGCAGAAACACATCGGCCACCTTGCCCTGCTCGACGATCACGCCGGCGTCCATGACGGCGACCTGATCGCAGACGCGACGAATCACGTCCATCTCGTGGGTAATCAGCACGATGGTCAGCTTCAGCTCACGATTGATCTCGGCCAGCAGTTGCAGGACCGACGCAGTGGTCTGCGGGTCCAGTGCGCTGGTGGCTTCGTCGCACAGCAGAATCTTCGGCTTGGTGGCCAGGGCGCGGGCAATGCCGACGCGCTGCTTCTGGCCGCCTGACAATTGCGCCGGGTATTTTTTCGCGTGATCGGACAGTCCAACCCGCTCCAGCAACTCGGCGACGCGCTGGTCGATCTGGCTGCGCGGCATGTCGCCTGCCAGGGTCAGCGGCATGGCGACGTTGTCGGCCACGGTCTTGGAGGCCAGCAGGTTGAAGTGCTGGAAGATCATTCCGACCTGTTGACGAAAACGACGCAGGCCATTGGCGTCCAGCGCAGTGACGTCTTCACCGTCAACCACGATCTGTCCGCCGCTGGGCGTTTCCAGGCGGTTGATCAGGCGCAGCAGCGTACTTTTGCCGGCACCGGAATGACCGATCAGGCCGAACACCTGGCCGTCTTCGACGCGCAGGCTGGTGGGGTGCAGGGCCGGAATTTCCTTGCCTGCCACCCGATAGGTTTTGTGGACGTTATGAAACTCGATCACGGAGCGAACCTTGTGGGGGCGCGTTAAAAAATCAGCGCAGCGGGCGGTGCCTGCTTGCTTCGTTACCTCGGCCGGATTGAGCCGGGCGCGCATTTTAGCCTGTCCGGCCCGCTGTGCTTAGCATTTATTTGCAGGGCGACCTGCCGGACGGACATAACGTGACCACTCGTGCCAATGATCAAAAAATAAACGGAACGGCTGTTTTTCAACCCGGTCACTTCTTGGATACCGTGATTTCCGGCGAACGCCCAGGGAGTCGTAATCAGCGAACCCAACTCCATGATTGGGTCGAACATGAGGAGTTTTTCTGATGGCTAACGAGAAAACACCGGTGACCGAAACGTCCAAGAGCGAATTGGCCGGCACCGACACACTGGATCGTGGCAACACCAACGCCAAGCTCGACAGCCTCGAGCAGTTCCGTTCCGACGCCACTCAACAGGCGCTGCGCACCAATCAGGGTGTGAAGATTGCCGACAACCAGAACACCCTCAAAGTAGGCAGCCGTGGTCCATCGCTGCTCGAAGATTTCATCATGCGTGAAAAGATCACGCACTTTGACCATGAGCGCATCCCGGAGCGTATCGTCCACGCCCGCGGTACTGCTGCGCATGGCTATTTCCAGACGTATGAAAACCATGGCGCGCTCAGCAAGGCGGGTTTCCTGCGTGATCCGGGCCACAAGACCCCGGTGTTCGTGCGTTTCTCGACCGTACAGGGTCCACGCGGCTCGGGCGATACCGTGCGTGACGTACGCGGCTTTGCGGTCAAGTTCTACACCGAAGAAGGCAACTTCGACCTGGTTGGCAACAACATGCCGATCTTCTTCATTCAGGATGCCATCAAGTTCCCGGACTTCGTGCATGCCGTGAAGCCTGAGCCGCATAACGAAATCCCTACGGGCGGGTCCGCTCACGACACGTTCTGGGACTTCGTTTCGCTGGTGCCGGAATCCGCGCACATGGTGCTCTGGACCATGTCTGACCGTGCCATTCCGAAAAGCCTGCGCACCATGCAGGGCTTCGGCATTCACACCTTCCGCATGATCAACACCGAAGGCAAATCCAGCTTCGTGAAATTCCACTGGAAGCCGAAGTACGGCGTCTGCTCGCTGGTCTGGGATGAAGCCCAGAAGCTGGCCGGTAAAGACACCGACTTCCACCGCCGCGACCTGTGGGAATCCATCGAGATGGGCGACTATCCCGAGTGGGAACTGGGCGTCCAGATCGTGTCCGAAGAAGATGAGCATAAGTTCGACTTCGACCTGCTGGACCCGACCAAGATCATTCCTGAGGAACTGGTGCCGGTCACGCCGCTGGGCAAGATGGTCCTCAACCGCAACCCGGACAACTACTTTGCCGAGACCGAGCAGGTTGCGTTCTGTCCGGGCCACGTGGTGCCAGGCATCGACTTCTCCAACGACCCGCTGCTGCAAGGTCGTCTGTTCTCCTACACCGACACGCAGATCAGCCGTCTGGGTGGGCCGAACTTCCACGAGATCCCGATCAACCGTCCTGTGTCGCCTAACCATAATGGTCAGCGTGACGCACAGCATCGCACCACCATCGACAAGGGCCGCGCTTCCTACGAGCCGAACTCGATCGATGGCGGCTGGCCGAAAGAAACTCCAGCGGCAGCCGTCGATGGCGGTTTCGAGACCTATCCTGAACGCGTGGAAGCGCACAAGGTGCGTGAGCGCAGCGAGTCGTTCGGCGATCACTTCTCCCAGGCCACACTGTTCTTCAACAGCATGAGCCACCACGAGAAAGAGCACATCATCGCGGCTTACAGCTTCGAGTTGGGCAAGGTCGAGCGCGAGTACATCCGTGCCCGTCAGGTCAACGAGATTCTGGCCAACATCGACCTGGAACTGGCTGGCCGTGTTGCAGCGAACCTCGGTTTGCCAGCGCCAACCGCGCGTACGGTTCCAGCGAGCAAGGCCTCCGTGAAACCGTCTCCGGCGCTGAGCCAGGACAATCTGCTGTCCGGCGATATCGCGTCGCGCAAGGTGGCGATTCTGGTGGCCAACGGTGTTGATGGGAAAGCAGTCGATGCCATGAAAGCCGCACTGGAAGCCAAAGGCGCCCATGCCAAGGTACTCGGCCCGACCTCTGCCCCGGTCAACACAGCCGATGGCAAGAGCCTGCCGGTCGATGCTTCAGCCGAGGGCCTGCCATCGGTAGCGTTCGACGCAGTGTTCGTACCGGGGGGTGCCGACTCGGTGAAAGCCTTGAGCACTGACGGTGTGGCATTGCACTTCATTCTGGAAGCCTACAAGCACCTCAAGGCCATCTCGCTGTCCGGAGAAGCCAAAGAGTTGTTGAAGCTGCTGCATCTGGATGAAGACACCGGCCTGCTGTGCGTATCGGATAGCGCTTCGTTCGAAGCCTTCTTCGACGCCATTGCACAGCACCGTGTCTGGGCGCGTGAGCCGAAAGCCAAGGCTGTTCCGGCTTGAGGATCTAGCCCGTCGAGGCAGGCCTTTACGACCGATGTCCTTCCCACGCTCTGCGTGGGAATGCCTCTCGGGACGCTCCGCGTCCGCTTTTGAGTGTGACGCAGAGCGTCACGGCTGTATGCCCATGCAGAACACTCATCGTTATACACAAATCGACCTGAAGGAATGCGGTATCTGAAAGTGGGAGCGGACTTGTCCGCGAATACTGCGTTTCAGGCGCTGCATCTTCATCGGGTGTACCAGCTTTCGCGGACAAGTGCTCCCACGGCCCAAATAGTGCCCGCTTCAGATGCGCGTTGCGACTTGTGTATAACGATGAGCGCAGAGCACGGGCACGATCAGATTCTGGAGGGAAGCTCGATCAGGACCTTGCAGGCGTCAGCACGATGTAGGCCTGTTCCTTGCGATTGATCTGGCGGCTCATGTCCAGTTCGAAATCCGGATTGATCTTCACCACGCGCTTGGTCAACAGCGTCGCCAACCACGGGTAATCGTCGGTGCGCGGCACGACCAGCAGCACGTCACAGTTGAACGCCACGGTATCTGCCGCAATGTCATCCAGTTGCCGACGCAGTTTCAGCATGTCGCCGATCTTCAGGTCGATGGTGGTGCTCATGGCCGATGGATCGATCAGTTTCGCCACGCGACGCGCTTCGGCTTCGCGCAATTCAGCCTCTGCCTTTTCCAGCTCAGCCTTGCGGGCATGCGCGATAGCGCCGTTCACGCCGCTGGTGAGCGCCGGTGCCTTGGGCATCAGTGCGCGCGCACGGCTCAGGGCGTTGGCGGCGGCATTCATGTCGCCTTTCTGCAGGCCGATCTGACTGCGGCTCAGGTAGGCCTCGGCCAGCCGGCGCTGGAAGGCTTCAAGACGGATATCGGTGGGCGCCGCTGCCTGCAATGCAGCCAGCTGATCTTCAGCCGTCGCCAGCTCATTGCTGGTGATGCTCTGATCGAGCTGTGCGAACCCGCTCGGCTGAGCTTCGGCCACAGGCGTCTCGACAGTGGGCGCACTCTGACAGGCACCCAACAGGATGGAAAAGGCGATCAGCAGCAGATGGCGTGGGGCGAGCGGCTTCATTCCTGCGATTCTCTAGTTTGCGCAAAAAACGAGCAAGTCTACACCGCTCGCTTGGGGAGAACAAAGCTGAGCAAGAACAACGCCGCAGCGGATACCACTATAGACGGTCCGGCCGGGGTGTCCTTGAACCATGATAACGATAGTCCAATACACACGGCGGTCACGCCCAGCACGCTCGCGCCGAGTGCCATCTGCTCCGGCGAGCGAGCGTGACGTTGTGCCGCAGCTGCCGGAATGATCAGCAGCGATGTAATCAGCAGCACACCGACGATTTTCATCGCCACGGCGATCACTACGGCGATCAACAGCATCAGCGCCATACGCAGTGCCGCCACGGGAAGGCCCTCGACCTTCGCCAGTTCCTCATGCACGGTCACGGCCAGCAAAGGCCGCCACAGCGCCACGATCATCACCAGCACCAGGGCGCTGCCGCCCAGAATCCAGGCCAGATCGGTCGGGCTGATCGCCAGCAGGTCGCCGAACAGATACGCCATCAGGTCGATGCGCACTTCGTGCATGAAGCTCAGTACCACGAGCCCGAGCGACAGGGTACTGGGCGCGAGTATGCCCAGCAGGGTGTCCGACGCCAGTGGCTGGCGCTGTTGCAGCGTGACCAGCAGCACCGCCAGCAACAGGCAACCGCAGGTCACCGCGATGGTCGGGCTGACATCCAGCAGAAAGCCAAGGGCCACGCCCAGCAGAGCTGCGTGAGAAAGGGTGTCGCCAAAATACGCCATGCGCCGCCAGACCACGAATGACCCCAGCGGGCCAGCAACCACGGCCAGAGCAACGCCTGCGAGCAAGGCATACAGTAGAAAATCAGCCATGCTTGCAGCTGTCTCCGTGAACATGAGTGTGGGAATGCGGCGTAGCGTTCGAGGCATCGCTCACGACTTCGCCGTGCAGATCATGGGCGTGGTCGTGATGGTGGTGATAGATCGCCAGACTCTGCGCATTCTTGCCGAACAGCTCGACGAACGCCGGGTCATGGCTGACCTGCTCGGGGTGACCGGAGCAGCAGACGTGGCGGTTCAGGCACACCACTTGATCCGTGGTGCTCATCACCAGATGCAGATCGTGGGACACCATCAGTACGCCGCACCGGTGGCGGTCGCGCAAACGAGTGATCAGGCTGTACAGCTCGGCCTGCCCGGCCACATCGACGCCCTGCACCGGCTCGTCGAGCACCAGCAGTTCCGGTTCGCGCAACAGGGCGCGCGCCAGCAGAACACGCTGCATCTCGCCCCCGGAAATTCCCTGTAGCGGGCTGTCGATGACTTTTTCGGCGCCAACTTCTTCCAGCGCGGTCATTGCAGCGGCCCGGTCCACGCCGGGCACCAGACGCAGGAAGCGCAACACGGACAACGGCAGGGTCTGATCGACATGCAGCTTCTGCGGCATGTAGCCGATGCGCAGCTTAGGCTTGCGCCACACAGTGCCCGAGTCAGGCTTGAGCAAACCCAGCACAGCACGCACCAACGTGGTCTTGCCTGCGCCGTTGGGGCCGATCAGGGTCACGATTTCGCCGGGTTTTACGCTCAGCTGAATGTTATCCAGCACGTTTTGCCCGGACAGCGTGACGGCCACCTGTTCCAGGCGAATCAGCGCGTCACTCATCAGGCAGCCTTGCAACCAGCGCAGATCCCGACGATTTCGACGGTCTGACCTTCGACCTCGAAACCGACCTCGACCGCAGCGTTGACCACGGCATTGCTGATGGCCGGGTGCTGCAACTCGATAGCCGCGTGACACTCGCGGCAGATCAGGAACTGGCCCTGATGCGCGTGGGTCGGGTGGTTGCAGCCGGTGAAGGCGTTAAGGGACGCGATGCGATGGACCAGGCCGTTTTCCAAAAGGAAATCCAGGGCGCGGTAGACCGTCGGCGGCGCAGCGCGACGGCCATCTTCTTCGCTCAGGACCGCAAGGATGTCGTAGGCACCCAGCGGCTTGTGACTTTGCCAGACCAGTTCCAGCACGCGACGGCGCAACGCGGTCAGGCGCAGACCTTGTCTGGCGCACAGCGCATCGGCTTCGGCGAGTGCCGAATGCACGCAATGGGAGTGATCATGGGGGCGACTAGCCAGGGGAGTATTGGGCATGAGCAGCGACGATATTTGCCAGAGACGTTATTATGTTACCTGTTCCCGCCCGATATGAGTGTTTTACGTGCGCCGTTTTCTTAACCTTTGCGTCATTTTGTGGGCCAGTCTGCTGGCCGTCCCTTCAGCCCAGGCCGAGGTCAGGATTCTGACCAGCATCAAGCCGCTGCAACTGATTGCCGCGGCTGTGCAGGATGGTGTCGGTACGCCTGAGGTGTTGCTGCCACCGGGTGCATCGCCGCATAACTATGCGCTGCGGCCATCCGACGTACGGCGCGTCAGGGACGTGCAGTTGCTCTACTGGATCGGCCCCGGCATGGAAACCTTCCTGCCACGAGTGCTTCAAGGGCGCAGCCAGCCTTCGGTCGCGGTAGAGACGTTGCCCGGCATGTACCTGCGCCACTTCGGCGCGGACAATGCCTCGCACGATGATCATGATCACGACGACCACGCGCATGGTGCGGATGAGCACGACCACGATCACATGCCCGGCAGTCTGGACTCGCACCTGTGGCTTTCGACCGTCAACGCGCGGGTGATCGCCGCGAAGATGGCGTCGGACCTTGGTGCTGCGGACCCGGCCAACGCAGCGCGTTACACACGCAATGCCGAGGCATTTGCCAAGCGGCTGGATACGCTGGACAGCCGCATCAAGACTCAGATGAGCGCGGTCACGGGCAAGCCGTTTTTCGTGTTCCACGAAGCGTTTGATTACTTCGAAGAGGCGTATGGCCTCAAGCACACCGGTGTATTCGCCATCGCTGCCGAAATTCAGCCCGGCGCCCAGCATGTGGCTGCGATGCGTGAGCGTTTGAAAGAGGCCGGCAAGACCTGCGTGTTCAGCGAACCCCCGCTGCGACCACGTCTGGCGGAAACCCTGAGCGCAGGCCTGCCGGTGAAACTGGCCGAGCTGGATGCGCTGGGCGGCTACACGCCAGCGACCGCTCAGGGTTACGAGCAGGTCGTGCAGAAACTGGCGGATGACCTGAGTGGGTGTCTGTCGGGGATTTAAACCCGGTGAGTCGTGCCCACGCTCCGCGCTCACCGTTATACACAAGTCATCTGGCTATGATGATCGTTCCTACGCTCTGCGTGGGAATGCCTCTCAGGACGCTCCGCGTCCGCCCTCGAATGTGACGCGGAGCGTCACGGGCGGCATGCCCACGCGGAGCGATGGGCACGATCAGTGTAGAGACGGACTTGTGTAGAACGATGAGCGCGTGGGAACGATCGATCAATTACAGCGCAAACGGCAGCGGTATGTGCGTTTCCTGACGCTGTGCCAGGCGCTGTTCGAATTCTGCGGGGTCGTGAATCAGTACGTCCTGTCCGGCAAAGGTCTCTGCCGCAATCAAGCGTGACAGCCAGAAACGCACGCAGCCAACGCGCAGCATGGTTGACCAGAGTTTGGCTTCAGCCGCATTGAACGGCCGCAGGGCAGCGTAGGCGCCCAGCATGGCACGGGCGCGGACCGGGTCGATCTGACCGTCTTCACGCGAGCACCAGTCGTTCAGCGCAATGGCCAGGTCGTAGAGCATCGGGCCTGAGCACGCGTTGTAGAAATCGATCAGCCCGGTCAGGTGCGTGCCTTCGAACAACACGTTGTCGCGGAACATGTCGGCGTGCAGGTTGGCCCGAGGCAGCGCCAGTATCTGCGACTTGAGGTCTTCGATTTCCTGTAGCGACGTGTCCAGCAATGCGTTCTGCGCATCACCCAGATGCGACAGGAAATTGCGACCTTCGCTCAGCATCCAGTCCAGACCGCGATCGGTCTTGCGTTCCAGCACGTGTTCACGTGTCGCCAGATGCAGGTTGGCCAGCAGCTCACCGATCTGTGCGCAGTGCTGCGTATTCGGCTGGCTGATGTGTTTGCCCGGCAGGCGCGGCTGCAAGAGCGCCGGTTTGCCCGCCAGCTCGCGCAGCGCCTGGCCGTCGGTGGTGCGCAAGGCGTAGGGCACCGGCAGATCGGCGTCGTGCAGCACGTCCAGCAGCTCGATGAAGAACGGCATCTCCTGCACCGGACCGCGTTCGACCAGCGTCAGAACGAACTCGCCCTGCTCCATGCTGATGAAGTAGTTGGTGTTTTCGCTACCGGCGGCAATGCCTTGAAAGTCGTGCAGACGGCCGAGCCCATAGGGGGCGAGGAATGTTTCCAGCTCGGGCCGAGCCAGTGGGGTAAAAACGGACATATCAGGACTGCCAGCAATAAGTGAATGTAGGGTGTTACCAGCTGAATATTTCCCACTGCGGGATCAGCATGTCCGGTTGGTCCGAACGAATGAAATTGGGGCTTGTCCCATCGGCGCGCACCAGAAAATAGGGTTTGCCATGCTTGGGCGTGATCTTCACCGCATACAGGAAGCCGTTCTGGCGGTACTCCTGAATGGTCTTGTCACCGTCGGTGCGGATCGTGACGTCCGGTGCCGCCGAGGGCGAATCTTCAGCGCCGATTGCAACCAAAGGACAGATTACCAACAAGCCGGTCAACAACAGTCGATTTGCCTTGCGCATGATAACCTTGCCCCTTTGTTGTCAATGGTCCTCGCATTCTAGCGCCGGACCCGCCGAAAAGGTTGATTCTGCTCATGAGCCAAGCACCCCTCGTCCTGGTGGACGGTTCTTCTTATCTCTACCGTGCCTTCCACGCATTGCCTCCACTGGCCACGTCCAAAGGGTTGCCGACCGGCGCCGTCAAAGGCGTGCTGAACATGCTCAAGAGCCTGCGCCGGCAATACCCGGAAAGCCCGTTTGCGGTGGTGTTCGATGCCAAGGGCGGTACTTTTCGCGACACGCTGTACGCCGAATACAAGGCCAATCGTCCCAGCATGCCGGACGACCTGCGCGTGCAGGTCGATCTGCTGCACGCCTGTGTCAAAGGTCTGGGCTACCCGCTGCTGTGCGTCGACGGCGTAGAGGCGGACGACGTGATCGGCACCCTGGCCCGCAGCAGCGCGGCAGCCGATCGTCCGGTGATCATCTCCACCGGCGACAAGGACATGGCGCAACTGGTCGATGGCCATATTACGCTGGTCAACACCATGACCGGCAGCGTGCTGGACATTGCTGGCGTCAAAGAGAAATTCGGTGTCGGTCCTGAACACATCATCGATTACCTCGCGCTGATGGGCGACAAGGTTGACAACATTCCGGGCGTTCCCGGCGTGGGCGAGAAAACGGCCGTTGGTCTGCTGGTCGGCGTCGGCGGTGGTCTGAAAGAACTGTATGGCAATCTTGAAGCAGTGGCAGGCCTGCCGATCCGTGGTGCCAAGACGCTGGCGGCCAAGCTCGAAGAACATCGCGACATGGCGTTCCTGTCCTATGAACTGGCGACCATCAAGATCGATGTGCCGCTGGACATCGAACTGGACCAGTTGCATTGTGGCGAACCGGACCGCGATGCACTAATGGAGCTGTACGCCGAGCTCGAATTCAAGAGCTGGATCGAAGACCTGCAACGCGACGCCAAGCGTGCCGGACAGGAACTGGCGGTCGAAGAAGCGCCCGTGGTGACCAAGGAGGCCGCGTATGAGGTGATCCTCGAGCAGGCGCAATTCGACGCCTGGCTGAAGAAGCTTCAGGCTGCGCCGCTGTTCGCTATCGTTACCCAGAGCAACGGCACCGACGCGCAGCGCGCACAGCTGGTCGGCCTGTCGTTTGCCATCCAGACCCACGAAGCGGCCTACATTCCGTTGACCCACTCCTACATGGGTGTGCCGCAGCAACTGGATCGCGACACCGTGCTCAAGGCCCTGAAGCCGTTGCTTGAAGACCCGGACAAGATCAAGGTCGGCCAGCACGCCAAGTTCGCCATCAACCTGCTCGCCAACTGTGCGCTGGGTGGCGATCAGAGCCAGGGCATTGATCTGCAGGGCGTCAAATTCGACACGATCCTGGAGTCCTATGTGCTGGACTCCACGGCCACTCGTCACGACCGCGACAGTCTGGTGGCCAAGTACCTGACGCACACCCCGATCAACTTTCAGGACATTGCCGGCAAAGGCGCCAAGCAGCTGACCTTTGATCAGATTGCCCTGGAGCAGGCTTACCCCTATGCCGCAGAAGAAGCTGACCTGACCCTGCGCCTGCACGAAGTCTTCGAAGCCCGACTGGCAGCCATTCCGACCCTGCAACCGGTGCTGAACGACATCGAGATGCCATTGGTGCCGGTGCTGGCGCGTATTGAGCGTCAAGGCGCGTTGGTCGACGCCAACCTGCTGGGCATCCAAAGCGTGGAACTGGGCGACAAGATGACTGCGCTGGAGCGCGAAGCCTTCGCCATCGCCGGTGAAGAGTTCAACCTGGGCTCACCCAAGCAACTGGGCGTGATCCTCTACGAAAAGCTCGGCATGCCGATCCTCAGCAAGACTGCGACCGGGCAGCCTTCCACCGCTGAAGCCGTTCTGGCCGAGCTGGCCGAGCAGGATTTCCCGCTGCCCAAGGTGCTGATGCAGTACCGCTCCATGAGCAAGCTCAAGAGCACCTACACCGACCGCCTGCCCGAGCAGATCAACCCGCGCACCGGCCGGATCCACACCTCCTACCATCAGGCCGTTGCGGTGACCGGACGTCTGTCGTCCAGTGATCCGAACCTGCAGAACATTCCGATCCGCACCGCTGAAGGCCGTCGCATCCGTCAGGCGTTCGTGGCGCCGAAAGGTTACAAGCTGCTGGCGGCCGACTATTCGCAGATCGAACTGCGGATCATGGCGCATCTGGCGCAGGACGAGGGCTTGTTGCACGCCTTCCGCAACGATCTGGATGTGCACCGCGCGACGGCAGCGGAAGTCTTTGGCGTCGAGTTGGAAAACGTCACCAACGACATGCGCCGTAGCGCCAAGGCGATCAACTTCGGTTTGATCTACGGCATGAGCGCCTTTGGTCTGGCCAAGCAGATCGGCGTGGACCGCAAGCAGTCGCAGGCTTACGTGGATCGCTACTTCGCCCGTTACCCCGGCGTGCTCGATTACATGGAGCGCACTCGGGCTCAGGCGGCTGAGCAGGGCTTCGTCGAGACAATCTTCGGGCGTCGCCTGTACCTGCCGGACATCAATGCCAAGAACCCGTCGCTGCGCAAGGGCGCGGAACGTATGGCGATCAACGCGCCCATGCAAGGCACCGCTGCCGACATCATCAAGAAGGCGATGGTGGCCGTGAACGGCTGGCTGGATGAGTCCGGTCTGGACGCGCGGGTCATCCTTCAGGTGCACGACGAACTGGTACTGGAAGTACGCGAAGATCTGGTCGATCAGATCAGCGAGCAGATCCGTCCGCACATGAGTGGCGCGGCTGAACTGGCGGTTCCGCTGCTGGTGGAAGTCGGTGTGGGCAACAACTGGGACGAGGCGCACTGACGGCATAATGGCGAACTTGTCATCAAGTTCGTCAAATGCTGTAGGAAATGTGAACTTTTCTTCATTGCTGGAACTTAACCATCCAGGCAGGAGTCAGACGTCGCGATTGGTTGAAAAGCTAATCGCGCTCCTATGTTGTGTTAAGTGTTGGCAGATATCCGGACCCCACCCTAAGGTCTGGACCTTGAACCCCGGAACTTCCCCCTCCCCATTCGAAGTCCGGGGTTTTTTTTGCCCGCTGTTTTTATTCGGCGGGTGCCTTGTCTTCCAGCTCCATCCAGTCGGCCAGCACGGTGTAGGCTTCTTCCAGGCCCATGCGCTTGGGCGCCGAGAACAGCTGAATGGTGACGGCTTCGCCCCAGCCCTTGCGGATTTCCGACTGGACCTTGAGCAGCGTGTTCTTGGCTGCGCCGTAGGTCAGTTTGTCGGCCTTGGTCAGCAGAATGTGCATCGGCATGTTGCTTGCCACTGCCCAGTCCAGCATCAGCAGGTCGAAGTCGGTCATTGGATGACGGATGTCCATCATCAGGATCAGACCCTTCAGGCTTTCGCGGCTGCCCAGATAGGCTTCCAGGTGGCGCTGCCAGTGCTGCTTGAGCGGAATAGGCACTTTGGCATAGCCGTAACCCGGCAGGTCGACCAGACGGCGATCCTCGTCCAGGCCGAAGAAGTTCAGCAACTGGGTACGGCCCGGCGTCTTGGAGGTGCGCGCCAGGCTGGCGTGGGTCAGGGTGTTCAGTGCGCTGGACTTGCCCGCGTTGGAACGACCGGCGAACGCGACTTCAAAACCCTCGTCGTCGGGGCATTGGTCGACCTTGGCGGCGCTGAGCATGAAGGTGGCCTGTTGGCACAGACCGAGGATGGGGTTCTTGAGTTGCATGTGATTTCCGGTGAAGGCCCTGCCTGCAAGGCAAGCGGCAAGGGGTGTCGTTTCCGTTTGGGTAGCGCGAGTATATAATGCCGCAAATTTTGTGTGTGCTTTCGTCTCCCGGTGGGAGCGTGCACAGTTAAGCGAAATCAATATGCGCATTAGAACGCAGTCCGCTTTCAACCTGAAAGGTTTTTGCTGAGTCATCGGGCTTCAGGGCAGTTGTCACAGGGTCAAAGGCGATGCCGCTGCGCTGTGTGGAACGTGCAAGGACAGCAGTGGCCAGGATTTGCCGACTATCCTTCTGGATACGCAAGTCACGGGCTACCCGACTTTTCACCCCCTTGGCTGATCGGATGACCTGATGAACAAACTATTCGTGAGTCTGCTGCTGGCGCTGGGCATCTGCGCCGCTTCCAAGGCTGCCGACCCGGTGGGCGACGCGTCCGCCGGACAGGCAGAAATCGCGGTATGCGGCGCCTGTCACGGTCCGGATGGCAACAGCCTGGCGCCCAACTTCCCCAAACTGGCGGGCCAGGGTGAGCGCTACCTGCTCAAGCAACTGCGCGAGATCAAGGACGGCAAGCGTGTGGTCGTGGAAATGACCGGCATGCTGAACACTCTCACCGATCAGGACCTTGCGGACATCTCCGCTTACTACGCTCGTCAGAAAGGCAGTGTCGGCGCTGCGTCCCCGGATCTGGTCGCGCAGGGCGAAGCCTTGTTTCGGGGCGGAAGGCTGGATCAGGGTCTGCCCGCCTGCACCGGCTGTCACTCGCCGGATGGCAGCGGCAATGTCCAGGCAGGTTTTCCTCATCTTGGCGGCCAGCATGCCGATTACATCAAGAAGCAGCTGACGGCATTTCGTGAAGGTGACCGGACCAATGATGGCGATACGCAAGTCATGCGTGCCATTGCTGCCAAACTGAGCACCCGGGACATCGAGGCGCTGGCGCACTATATTCAGGGCTTGCACTGAGCGGCCGTGCTTGTCGGGGTGACTTGATTCACGTCGTCTGCAAAAAGGGCCACTACGGCTGCCCTTTTTTGTGGTCGCCAGCGTTACACTAACGAACTCAGGCTTTCGCG
This sequence comes from Pseudomonas sp. fls2-241-TYG-175, assembly GCF_030209155.1. NCBI lineage: Bacteria > Pseudomonadati > Pseudomonadota > Gammaproteobacteria > Pseudomonadales > Pseudomonadaceae > Pseudomonas > Pseudomonas sp. fls2-241-TYG-175. Next base: position 15,576 of record NZ_JARVSO010000028.1, read on the forward strand.
TTCGGTCGAAAAGACCGTCGCTTGAAGGCGATTCAATCTGCCCAGGAGTAAAGCATGCGTAATCTGATCATCAGCGCCGCACTGGTTGCCGCCAGTCTGTTCGGTATGTCCGCTCAAGCTGCCGAGCCTGCTCAGGCAGGCAAGCCGCAATACGTCGAGCTGAGCAGCGCTGTGCCTGTTGCAGTACCAGGCAAGATCGAAGTTGTGGAGCTGTTCTGGTATGGCTGCCCGCATTGCTACGCGTTCGAGCCGACCATCAATCCATGGGTTGAAAAACTGCCGTCCGACGTAAACTTCGTCCGTATTCCTGCCATGTTCGGTGGCCCATGGGATGCCCACGGCCAACTGTTCATCACGCTCGATACCATGGGCGTCGAGCACAAGGTTCATGCGGCGGTATTTGATGCGATCCAGAAGGGTGGCAAGCGCCTGACCGACAAGAACGACATGGCTGATTTTGTTGCTACACAGGGCGTGAACAAGGACGAGTTCCTCAAGACATTCGATTCCTTCGCTGTGAAGGGCAAGATCGCGCAATACAAGGAACTGGCCAAGAAGTACGAAGTAACCGGCGTTCCAACGATGATCGTGAACGGCAAGTACCGCTTTGACCTCGGTTCTGCCGGTGGTCCGGAAGCCACCCTGCAGGTGGCCGACCAGTTGATCGCCAAAGAGCGGGCGGCCAACCAGGCGGCGAAGTAAGCGCCGGTCATGGGCCGCTGGGGCGAGGGCACAAAGCGAGTCGTTGGCCTGCATGATCCGCGGGTCAACGAACATCATCTGAGCAAAAGTGGTCTGCCCGAAGACGGCAGGCTGCGATTGCTCAGTTTCAATATCCAGGTCGGTATCAGCACCGAGCGGTACCGGCACTACCTGACGCGCAGCTGGCAGCACCTGCTGCCGCACGTCGGGCGGGCAGGCAACCTGAAGAAGATCGGCGATCTGCTTCATGATTTCGATCTGGTTGCCTTGCAGGAAGTCGACGGCGGCAGCATGCGCTCCGGCTTCGTCAACCAGGTCGAGCACCTTGCCCAGCTGGGTGCCTTTCCTTACTGGTATCAGCAACTCAATCGCAACCTTGGCCGCTTCGCTCAGCACAGCAATGGCGTGCTGAGCCGTCTGCGTCCCGCCAAGATCGAAGACCACCCGCTGCCCGGCCCTGCCGGACGTGGCGCGATTCTGGTGCGCTTCGGCGAGGGTGACGATGCGCTGGTGGTGGTCATGATGCACCTGGCCCTCGGCACGCGAACCCGAACGCGACAGTTGGCCTACATCCGTGAACTGATTGGCGGCTATCGTCATCAGGTGCTGATGGGCGACATGAACACCCACGCCAATGACTTGCTGGAGCATTCGCCGCTACGGGATCTGGGCCTGCTGGCTCCACAGATCGAAGCGACGTTCCCCAGCTGGCGGCCACAACGCTGCCTTGATCATATTTTGCTCAGCCCGACCCTGACACTTGAGCGCGTACAGGTGCTGGCTCAACCCATTTCCGATCACCTGCCGGTTGCTGTCGAGATTCGCCTGCCTGCTTCACTGTGTGGGGACTCGCTGCCTGTGCCCTCTGGTGGAAGCCTTGCATGAGCGACGACGCGGAGCGTTGGAGAGAGAAGTACCTCAAGGGAATCGAACAACAGGACAAGCTTGAAAAGCGCTGGGATGCGCGGCTCGACCTGTTGCGGCGAGGTCTGGTGCGAAGCAGTCTGGCGGCAGAAGGCTCTGACCGTGCTGTCGACGAATGCATGAAGGAAATGCGCGAAATCGTGCGCAAGGACGATATGGATGCGGGCCTTGCGGCCTTGATTCCGCGTCTTGAAAAAGCCGTGCTGGATTCCGAGCACCGGCGCGAAGTCCGGGTCGGTCAGATCAGCTCCGCCCTGACCGCGCTGGTGACGCAACTGCAAGCCCTGCCGCTGCCGCGCGACGTGCGCAAGCCGCTCAAGCGGTTTGCCAAAGACCTTGAAGAGCGGGCCTCGCAGGCACGCGAGCTGCCGTTGCTGCTCAGTGAACTGAGCGGCCTGCAAGGCAAGGCACTGACCCAGCTGGAAAAACCTGAAGAAGGCCATCGACCCGGGTTGCTGGAGCGTCTGTTCGGCTCACGGGATGAGCATGGCGAGGCTCAACCCCATCCCGATGCTGTCATACCTGCCGAAACGCCGTCTTCTTCCGATCATGAGCGCGATGCCCCCCACGCAGAACAGTATGCACACGAGGATCCGGAGCCCGGAGCACCCGTTGAGCGTTCGGTCGAGCCTGCGCAAGTAGTCGCTGTCGCTCCACACGATGCGCCGGCAGTCGCTGCCACGCCTGAGCCTGTCGCTGTCATACCTTCCGAGCCGCCAGCGCAGGCGCTTGACGTTGAAGAGCCTGCAATCAGTCAGGCTGCCGAGCCGGTTCTTCCACCGATTGATGCAACACCATCTGCCCCGATGGTCGTCGTGCCTGTGGCCGAGCTCATGCTCGACAGTGATATCGAGGGCATGCTGACGCCGACGCCGAGCGTGCCTTTCCAGCAGTTACCGGTGCCAGTCAGCGAGCATGAGGTGCCTGAAGAGGACGCTGACAGCGATGTTGATGAGCAGGCCGAAGACGATGGCTATGCCCTGCCCTCTGCGCCCGAACCGAGTTACAGCTCGGTGGCCGCACACATCGAAGAAACCTTGTTGGGGCTGCTTGCCGACCTGACGCTGTCCGAGCACTACCGGCCTCAGGTCGAGGCCATGCAACTGCGGCTCAGGCACGGGTTAAATTGGTACGAACTGTTGCCAATCCTGGATGATCTCGCCGTGCTGATGCTGGCGATCAACAACGGCGGGCAGCAGGAATTCGGTACTTACCTCAAGCAACTGAACGAGCGACTCGAGTCCTTTCAGAGCCACCTGCAGGCGGCCAGTGAAGACCATGCTCAGGGCGAGTCTTCGGTTCGCGACCTCAACGAGCAACTGCGCGAGCAGGTGGGCGGATTGCAGAGCAGCGTTCAGGACGCGTCCGACCTGCCCAGCCTCAAGCTGGTGCTGGACAATCGCCTGGAAGGCCTGCTCAGCACCATGGACGACTACCAGCGCAAGCGTGATACGCGTGAGCAGGAAGTCGCGTCCCGCCTGCAAAGTCTCGCCGCCCGGGTCGCGAGCATGGAGCAGGAAGCGCTGGGCTTTCGAACCAACCTTGAAGAGCAGCGGCAGAAGGCCCTGATCGACCCGCTCACGGGGCTTGCGAACCGCGCGGCCTGGGCAGAGCGACTCGAGCAGGAAATGATCCTCTGGCAGCAGCACAAGGACAGTTTGCTGGTCGGCATCCTGGATCTGGACCATTTCAAGCGGATCAACGACGGCTACGGGCATCTGGCGGGCGACAAGGTGTTGAAGATCGTCGCCAGCGTTCTGAAAAAACGCCTGCGGCCAGGTGATTTTCTGGCCCGTTTCGGTGGCGAAGAATTTGTGGTGCTGATGCCGGCCACGCCTGTCACCATAGGTCTGCAATTGCTGAACGAACTGCGGGAAACCGTCGAACTCTGCCCGTTTCACTTCAAGGGCGAGCGCGTGACCATCACGGTCTCCATGGGCGTGACAGCGTTTCGCTCCGGCGAGCGCAGTGAAGTGGCTATCAAGCGCGCCGATCAGGCGCTGTACCGGGCCAAGGAAAACGGCCGGAACAAGGTCGAACAGGGCTGATGCGCTGTTCCGGACAAACAGCTGTCATAGCCCATGAGCTATTGGTGCACGGTTTGTTATGATGTTGCATTAATCGCGCACGTAGTCTGATCCCATGAAGTTGTACCTCGCTGCTTTTCTCCTGATTGCCCTGACCGCCTGCTCCAGCGGCCCAAGACTGGACACCAGTCATCCCTCGGCAAACTTTGACGGACGTATTCAATACGTTGTCATGCATTACACCTCCGCCTCACTCGAGCGGTCCCTGCAATTGCTGACCCACGGCGAGGTCAGCAGCCATTACCTGATCAGCGATGACGCCTCTGCAACCATCTACAAACTCGTCGATGAAAGCGCTCGCGCCTGGCACGCGGGTGAAAGCGAGTGGGATGGCCGCACCTGGCTGAACTCGAGCTCCATCGGCATCGAGATCGTCAATCCGGGGTACACCGAAACGCCGACAGGCCGTCTGTGGTATCCGTACACCGAGGCGCAGTACCAGTCGATCAAGGTGCTGCTCAAGGACATTGTCAAACGCAACAGGATCGAGCCGAAACACATCATCGGACACAGCGACATCGCACCGGCGCGCAAGATGGATCCGGGGCCATTGTTTCCCTGGAAGCGACTGGCCGCAGACGGCCTTGGCGTCTGGCCCGACGAACGGCTGGTGGCGCAGCGTCAGGCGCTGATGATGAACAACCTGCCAACGATCGGCTGGTTCCAGCAGCAACTGGCACGCCTGGGTTACACAACACCTCAGACGGGTGAGCTGGACACCGCCACACGAGAGGTTATGGCCGCTTTCCAGATGCATTTCCGGCCAGAGCGTTTCGACGGCGAGCCAGATGCGCAGAGCGCTGCCATCCTGCAGGTCCTCAACCGCGCGAACTGAGCGCAGATCCGGCCCGTTCTTTCGACGGGCCAACTCCGCGCTTGTTGCTATAACTGATGGGTACTCTCTCTGAGTATCCACCGATGCCGATTGCGTCACCGCGTCTTCGAACGACCCTTTCCCGCCCTTGGCTGCTGGCATTGCTCGCAGCCTTGCTCAGCGCGGCCGTGTTGCTGACGGGCAGTCTGATGCTGGCCTTGCAGCAGGCGCGGCAGACCGAGAGTCAGCAGATGAACGCTCAGGGCGAGCGCTTTCTGGTCAGGCTCGAGCAGCTGTTTGGCCAGTTGCAGTCGGGGCTGGACCAGCTCGAGCATCAACCGTTGCGACGTTGCAGTCCGGAGATGCTGGGGCGTCTGCGAGAGGTCATTTCCAGCCACCGCTTTATCTACGAAGCCGCTTATGTCGGCGATGCCCGCGCCTGCTCAAGCTGGCCGCGAAAAACGCTGCTGGCGGAAACCCGAACGCCCGACATTCGGGGGCCTACGTACGACTACTGGCTGAACACCTCGGCCCAGCCGGACGATAACCTGGCGGCGCTGGTGATGGGGCGTGGCGACTTTCGGGTGTCCACGTCGCGTGGTCATCTGACGGATGTCGTCGATCTTCCTGTCGGGGGCAGTCTGCTGGTGGTTCTTGATGACGCAGCCCGCGCGATACCAGTGCTTGGCCCCGCACAGGTGTGGCCTGTTCCGGGTTGGAAGGCGCACGGCAGCGAGCCGCTGATCACCACGGCCACGCAATTGGTCTACCGCATGGCCACCCAGAGTCCGGAGTATCAACTGGTGCTGATCACGCCGCGTACCGGTCTGCGCGACGACATGACCGGCGCCTGGTGGCTGCTGGTGCCCGCCAGCCTGCTGATATCGCTGTGCGTCGGGGCGCTGGTGTTTCAAGTGCTGCGTCAGCGCAAATCGCTGGGGGCCGAGCTGAACCGTGCGCTGCGTCGTGGCGAATTGAAAGTTCTGTATCAACCTATCTTCAACCTCGATACCAGGCTGTGCGTGGGGGGCGAGGCGCTTGTGCGCTGGCATCGGCCGGACGGCACGGTAACCAGCCCTGATCTGTTCATTCCGCTGGCTGAAAACACGGGCCAGATACGCCAGATCACCGACTTCGTGCTGCAACAAACACTGGAGCAACTGGGGCCTTTGCTGCGCGCCAATCCGCACCTGTACATCTCGGTCAATCTGGCGGCCTGCGACGTCATGTCGGCGCGCATCGGGCGCATCACTGCCCGGTTACTGGCGTTGCACAAGGTGTCTGCACGGCAGATAGCGTTCGAGGTCACTGAGCGGGGGCTGATCGATGCGGTGGTGGCGCGCAATCATTTGCAGACGCTGCGTGATCGCGGCCATCAGGTGTTGATCGATGACTTTGGTACCGGTTACTGCAGTCTGGCCTACTTGCAGACACTGCCGGTGGATTGCCTGAAAATCGACAAGGCCTTCATCGATGCGCTGGGCCACGATGCTGCCAGCAGCGGTGTGGCACCGCATATCATCCGTATGGCCCATGCCCTGCAGCTCAAGGTGATCGCCGAGGGCATCGAGTTCGAATCCCAGGCGGCGTTGCTCAACAGCGAGGGGGTGATCTACGGTCAGGGCTGGCTGTTCGCCCGACCCCTCACCGCCGCCGCGTTTGCCGAGCGGGTGACAGGCGGCCGCCGCAGCGCGGCAAGGCGCAGGAATGACGTGGCGTGAGGTGTCATCAAAATGCACCGCCGATCAAACAATCCATAAATCACTGAAAAAGCGCTATATCTGTGGGAGGCGCCACCACGTCTTCGACGTAGCGCTGTCGCGCAGCAAACTCAGTGGGAGCGGACTTGTCCGCGAATGCAGTATTTCAGCCACTGCATATGCGTCGGATGTACCGGCCTTTTCGCGGACAAACGGAACGCCGCCCGGTCCGCTCCCACAAAAACGTGTTCATCCAGCAGATTACAGGTTGTTTGATAAGAGGCGATCTGCAGGGAATCGGCAGCAAAACCTGCACACGAGGTGTGTCAGATGCAATCTGGGGCCGCTGCGCAGCCCATCGCTGCCGTCGTAACCCCCGAGAGCTGCAGAAGCAGGTGTGCGTGCATTTCACGGTATTGGCTAAAGCGGCAGCGCCATGTAGAACTGCGTGCCCTGCCCTGGGCGCGAATAGACGCCCATTCGGCCGCCGTGCAGCTGGACGATCTCCTTGCACAACGCCAGTCCGAGTCCTGCTCCGCCTTTCTTGCGTCCGACCTGCACGAAGGGCTCGAAGATCCTCGCCTGTTGACCGTAGGCAATGCCTTCGCCGTTGTCTTCCACGCTGATAACAGCGCGTTCGCCATGACGTTTGGCCTGTAGGCGGATCAGGCCGTTTTCCGGGGTATGACGCAGGGCGTTGTCGAGCAGGTTGTCCAGTACCCGCTCCAGCTGGGCCTGGTCGGCATGCAGGCGCGGCAGGGTTTCGTGAATGTCCAGCATCAGAACGATGCCCTGTTCCTGAGCCTGTTCTTCGAAGCGCGCCTTGGCCTCCTCCAGCAGCGCTTCGATGGAGCAAGGCGCCAGCTTGAGCTTCTGCAGGCCATTCTGATAACGCGAAAAATTCAGCAGGTCGTTGATGAGCTGCATCAGGCGCTGCATTTCTTCGGTAACTGTATTGAGCAGGTCCGCTTCACGGGATTCGGGCGCGAAATGCAGCCTCTCCTGCAGCAGACCAAATGCCATGTGCATGCCCGTGACCGGCGTACGCAGTTCGTGTGAAGCACGCAGCACGAACTCACTGCGTACACGCTCGAAAGCACGTTGCTCGGTGACGTCGTGCAAGACCATCACCGCGCCAAGGATGTGTCCTTTGGTGTGGCTTACCGGCGTCATGCTGTAAGTAAGAAGGCGCGATTCGCTGTCGATCTCGATGGCGAGGTCTTCCGGGGCGCGCTCCAGGCTGCCGCCACGCAGAATCAGGTGCAATTGCTCGTCCAGTTCGGGATGGCCCATCGCTTCGCCGAGCCCTTGTCCGAGTCTACTCTCGTCCCAGCCAAGCTGACGCTGGGCCACAGGGTTCAAGTGTTCAAGGCGGCCCTGCCGGTCGATCATCAGCAGGCCGTCGTCGATGCTGTCCAGCACCGCTTGCAAGCGTTGCTGGCCTGCCAGCAGTTCATCGACATTGGTCGCCTGATGCTGGCGCAGCGCCTCGGCCATGATGCCGAAGCGTCGGGTCAGCAGATTCATTTCAGCCGCTGAAGAGATTGGCAGCGTGACTTCATAGTTGCCCTGCCCGATGCGGTCGGCGGCCTTGGCCAGCGCTTCGATGGGTGCGCCGAAACGGCGGGCAATGCCGTGTGCCGTTACAAAACCGATGCACAGCACAGCCAGCCCGACCAATCCCAGAAGGCCCGCGATCCACAGCGCACGTTCCCGAGAGTTGATCTCGGCGTTGCTGATGTTTTCCAGCGCCTGCCGATGAATGTCCAGCAGGCCGTTGCGCAACTTGTCGAAGCTGGCGCTGAGCTCGGGGGTTCCGCGTATGCCGCGCGGGTCGTCGCCCAGGCGCTTCCAGTCGTCAATGAAACGCTGATAGTCGTCTCGAGTCTTTTCAAACGTGCCCATGACCGTCAGCCGGTTGTCACCGACGGCGCTCTGATCCAGCAGATGCTTGAACTCTTCCTGGGATGCTCCCAGCACCGCCTCGTCATGCTGCGAGCCGGTCATCAATGCCAACTGGTCACCCAGGTTTTGCCGCAGTTTTAGCCCCGTATCGAGAATGGCGAAGTTGTGCTGGATCAGCGATTCCTGGGTTCTGGCCATCTGCATGACGCTGACCAGGCCCAACAACAGACCCAGCAATGCCACGGTGATAAGGGCTGAAATACTCAGGAACAGTCGAGTGCGCAACTTCATGGCCAGTTTCATATGCGCTCAATCACAGGTTGTACTGTTTGCGTTTTCGATAAAGCGTCGAGGCATCGATACCCAATGTCTTCGCTGCTTGATCGAGTGTGTCGCTGGTCGCCAGAACGGCGCCGATGTGGGCTTTTTCCAGCTCGTCCAGGCTCAACGCAGCACCGACGCGAGGCGCGTTGTTGGCCGGTTGTTCCGCCATGCCCAAGTGGCTGATTTCCACCCGCTCCTGCGGACAGATGATGCTGGCCCGTTCGATGACGTTGCGCAGCTCGCGGATGTTGCCCGGCCAGCGGTAATTGAGCAGTGCCGCACGCGCCTCTTCGCTGAAGCCGCGGGCCGGACGCGCGTATTCCTTGACGAAGCGGGCCAGAAAACGGTCCGCCAGGGTCAGGATATCTTCGCTGCGCTCGCGCAAGGCAGGCAGGTTCAGGGTGATCACGTTCAGGCGATAGAGCAGGTCTTCGCGGAAACGGCCACTGCGCACCATGTCTTCCAGATTCAGGTTGGTGGCGGCAAGGATGCGTACATCGGCACGTCGGGTGACTGGGTCGCCGACACGCTCGTATTCCTTGTCCTGAATGAAACGCAGCAACTTGGGTTGTAAAGTAAGCGGAAAATCGCCGATCTCGTCGAGAAACAGGGTGCCGCCATCCGCTTGGTTAACGCGACCGAGCGTGCTTTCGCTGGCGCCGGTAAAGGCCCCGCGGCTGTGACCGAACAATTCGCTTTCCATCAGTTCGGCAGTGAGCGACGGGCAGTTGATGGTCACGCAGGATTTCTTGGCCCGCTTGCTCCAGCCGTGAATCGCGCGCGCCAGCTCTCCCTTACCGGTGCCTGACTCGCCGAGGATCAGAATGTTGGCGTCGGTCACGGCCACCTGACGGGCCGTTTCCAGAATCGCCATCATCGACGGGCTGTGGGAGTCCAGGCCGTCCTTGGGTTTGCGAATCTCCCCTTCCAGCGCTTCCAGGCGAGCCGACAGCTGCCTGACCTCAAGCTGTTTGGCGGTCGCCAGTCGCAGCTGGTCAGGGCTGCAGGGTTTGACCAGGTAGTCGGCCGCGCCGGCCTGAATGGCATCAACCGCTGTGTCCACCGCCGAATGGGCGGTCACGATGACCACGCGCATCCATGGCGCCTGAACCCGCATCTGTGCCAGCACATCCAGGCCATTGTCTTCGCCCAGGCGTAAATCGAGAAAGCACAGGTCGAATACCTGGCGTTGCATCAATGTGTCCGCCTGCGCTGCGCTGTTGGCAGTGGCGACACTGTAGCCTTCGTCTTCCAGACAGTACCGGAAAGTGCGGAGGATGGCGGACTCATCGTCCACAAGCAGAATACGGCCCTGATTCTCAGTGGCTGCTTCCATTTTTCCTACGCTCCTTAGTGAATTGTCTTGGTTAGTCTCGGAATCATCGGGCAAGTTGCATGGTCAATTCTGATTGATTCTGCGGCATGCATGCTAGCGATCTGTTCATCTAATGACGAACAGGCTGATTAATCCGTGTTTATGTCGCTAAAACCGTCTGTTCAAAGACGAAACGCCAACCTCAGAAGGAGAACGCCATGCACTCACTGAAAAAGATCGCGTTGATCACCGCGACCGCTGCGGTGCTGGGCAGCAGCCCATTGCTCGCGCAGGCTCAAGGCGATCTGCCCACCCAGTTGGCTGAAGCGCGTCAGGAAGGTTCGATCTGGACCGCTTTCGCGTTGAACAAGCACCTGAGCCCTTTCAAGATCGATGTGGATGTCGAACAGGGCACCGCGACGCTCAAGGGCAAGGTAGAAAACGAAGTCGACCGCGAACTGGCCGAGCGTATTGCGCTGGACATCAAAGGTATCGACAAGGTCGATAACCAGCTTGAGACCGACGCGGCCCTCGCCAGTGAGCCCGGCACCAAAGCCAATATGGCTCAGCGCTTTGAAGACGCCACACTGGTGGCGACTGTGAAGTCCAAGCTGCTGTGGAGCAGCGTGACCGAGGCACTGAACATTGATGTGGACAGCAAGGATGGCGTGGTCACGCTCAAGGGTCGCGCCCAAAGCCCGGAAGCCAAGGAGCTTGCAGGCAGCCTCGCCAGCAACACGGATGGGGTTGTCAGCGTCAATAACCTCATCAGCCTGAGTGCGGCGGACTCCATCGCTGCCAAGACCCAGCCGCAGAACCTCAACCCTGTCGAGCAACTCAGCGACGCCTGGGTCACCAGCAAAGTGAAATCCAGCCTGATCTACAGCCGCAACCTCGACGGTCTGAACATCAAGGTCGATACCAAGGAGGGTCTGGTAACGCTTAACGGTGTGGTGGCCAACTTCGCCGAAAAAGAGCTGGCGGTCGAGATTGCACGCAACATTCGGGGCGTGAAAGGCGTAAACGCCGACGCCTTGAAAGTCATGGCTCGCAGCGCAGGTTGATAATCGGCGGCGCGGCAGTCGCTGCGCTTCGTGCAGAACGCACGATTGCAAAGGTGCAATCGTGCAGCTTGCTCGCAGGCCCTCTTTTAAAAATCTTTCAACCTGTTGATTTTATTGGATTTATTTGGCATCTGAAAACTGGCATGCAGTCTGCAATATCCCTTTCAACGAAGGCCGGTACATACGGCCCATACGATTGATCGAATGCCCCAGGGGGCGGAGGGAGTTTGCGGATGAACAGCCAGCGTATCGCACAGTTGCGTATCTCCCCTCTGCACGTACAGCAAGGTCTGTTTCTGCTTCTCGCCCTGCTCGTCACCCTGATCGCCATTCAGCAGTTCCAGCGTTGGTCTCAGGCCAACGAAGCGACTGAAACCAGACAGCAAATCATTCACAGCAGCGTCTCGTATCGGAGCGTCAGCGCTCCAGCGGCCCAGAACACTGCATTGAGCCTGCGCCCTGTAGAGGGTGTCATCTCTTCGAATGACGTAGCGCCGCAGCAAAAATGGGTCTTCTGATCCGACTTGAAATGACTGCATCCAATACATTCAAACAGCTGTAAAAAAAGGAGTATCACCATGTTGAGTTGGGCTATCACGTTTCTGATCATCGCCATTGTCGCTGCAGTACTTGGCTTCGGTGGTATCGCCGGTACAGCTACAGGCATCGCCAAGATCCTGTTCGTTGTCTTCCTGGTGATGTTCGTTGTTTCGTTCTTCTTCGGTCGTCGCGGTCGAGGCTAACGATGCATACGTCGCTCCGTGCGCTGGCTGCCGCCCTGTTGATGGGCGGCAGTGCTGTGGTGATTGCCGCCAATGATGGTCAGGCGCGTGTAAACGAGTTGCTGTCTTCAGCGCCCGAATACCGCCAGACCTGGGCGAAGGTTGTGAAGAAGGAAGAGCGACTGCCCGACTGGGTGATCAATCTTTCTGGCACTTCCGAGCAGATGACGGCAGTGACCGAGGATGGTGATCCGTATCTGGTGGGTCCGCTTTGCGAGACCGCCGATACGTGCAAAAGCAAGCGCCTGATCGTGGCTTTCAGTCTCGACAAGGAAGATGCCTACGCAATGCTGGTTGAAGTGCCCGCCGGTCTGCCTGCGGACAAATCGCCAACGCGTCATGCCACCTACCGGTACCTGGGCAAGCCCGACGAGGGCATGCAGCAACTGCTCAACGAGCAATTGCGCAAGGATCCGAACTGGTATTGATCCAGAGGGGAAGAGCTTGATGGCTCTTCCTTATTGCGCGACCTGAGGAAGGTACGCGCATGACCAAGGGGCCGGGTTGTGTTGATTGAAATGATCGGCGCGACCTAGGGGTACAGGGAGTACCTCCGTTGAGGGCCGGGTCAGGCAAGCAGCCGCACAGTGGAAGGTTCCATGCATCGACGTCGTCGGTCGGGAACTGCCTCACTCGTGCGGCGCTTTACGTATTTGCTGTTTAGTTCAATCCCGGTCAACCGTATATCTATTAAATCCTGTAACAACATCGGTCCGACCCCGCAAAACTCCCCTCCCGATTGTTCGGCCCTCTTTACAACGTAGGCGACGTTTTAGCCACCTTTGCGCCGAATAGCGGCATCCGTCGTGTCGTGAATCAATCCTTTTTGTCGTTTTTGTATGCCGATTTCGCATGAGGTAGTCGTTTACGGCATTAGACGTGGATCCATGTCGTGGGAATAGTTGCGACTTTTTTCGCCTGCTACAGAGCCGGGATGCTCGACTGCGGTGACCTTCTGTGGACAGCCCAAAGGTATCCGCCCCTTGAAAAGGCTGTGGAAAAAGCCCTTTTCAGCGTGTCGGTTTTGGAGTTGCCCAAGCCACTTTCAACAAGGGTAATAATATGAAGAAGGCAAAGCTGAGTCTGGCCTGGCAGATCCTGATCGGTCTGGCGCTGGGTATCGCTGTTGGCGCATTGCTCAATCACTTCAGCGCCGAGAAGGCCTGGTGGATCACTAATATCCTTCAGCCAGCGGGTGACATCTTCATTCGCCTGATCAAGATGATCGTCATCCCTATCGTTGTCGCTTCGCTTGTCGTGGGCATTGCAGGCGTAGGCGATGCCAAGAAGCTGGGACGTATAGGCCTCAAAACCATCATCTATTTCGAAGTGGTCACGACCATCGCGATTCTGGTCGGTCTGGTCCTGGCCAACGTGTTCCACCCTGGCACCGGCATCGACATGAGCACGCTGGGTACGGTCGATATCTCCAAATATCAGCAGACCACTGCCGAGGTCCAGCACGATCACGCGTTCATCGCCACGATCCTCAACCTGATTCCATCCAACATCTTTGCCGCCATGGCGCGTGGCGAGATGCTGCCAATCATCTTCTTTTCGGTGCTGTTCGGTCTGGGTCTTTCCAGTCTTCAGGCTGAAGTACGTGATCCGCTGGTCAAAATGTTCCAGGGCGTGTCGGAGACCATGTTCAAGGTCACCCACATGATCATGAACTACGCACCCATCGGCGTTTTCGCACTGATCGCCGTGACCGTAGCCAATTTCGGTTTTGCTTCGCTGCTGCCGCTGGCCAAGCTGGTGATTCTGGTTTACGTGGCCATCGCCTTCTTCGCCTTTGTGGTACTTGGCCTGATCGCCCGCGCCTTCGGCTTCTCGGTCATCAAACTGATGCGCATCTTCAAGGACGAGCTGATCCTGGCCTACTCCACCGCGAGCTCCGAGACTGTATTGCCACGCGTCATCCAGAAGATGGAAGCCTACGGCGCACCGAAAGCGATCTGCAGCTTTGTGGTGCCGACCGGTTATTCCTTCAACCTCGACGGCTCGACGCTGTACCAGAGCATCGCGGCGCTCTTTATTGCTCAGCTGTACGGCATTGATCTTTCGGTCGGCGCGCAACTGATGCTGGTCCTGACCCTGATGGTGACCTCCAAAGGCATTGCTGGTGTTCCGGGCGTGTCCTTCGTGGTGCTGCTGGCCACACTGGGCAGCGCGGGTATTCCGCTGGAAGGCCTGGCGTTCATCGCCGGTGTAGACCGCATCATGGACATGGCACGCACCGCCCTGAACGTGATCGGCAACGCCCTGGCCGTCCTGGTCATCTCTCGCTGGGAAGGCATGTACGACGACGCCAAGGGCCAGGCCTACTGGGACTCCCTGCCGCACTGGCGCAGCAAGGAATCGGTCCCGCTGGGTAATCCTGCGGTTGAGTGATCGCTGAATGGCAAAAATACAAAACCCCGGATTTCCGGGGTTTTGTGTTTCTACCGATGTTGAAGGGCATGGGAATTTAGCTTTTCAAGTCTTTTGACGGCTAGAATTCGCCGGCACTGAAGCTCAAGCAAGGGCGACGCTTTAGCAGCAAAGTATCGGCGCCAGTGGCAGGATTTACAGTTGGTCGTAGAGAGTGCGTACCACACAGATGACGACAGCGGCCCCCGCCTGAAAGGCAGCATGGCGTTCGTGCTGTTGTGCGGCAAGATCTACAATGGTCTACCAACCGCTACCAGGCGTTGAGATGCAGAAACGAAAAAAGGCACCTTTTGAAAGGTGCCTTTTTCGTATTCGGTGAAACAGATCCGGACACTGCTATGGCTTTCGCCTCGGCCCGCCTTGCGCGGACACCCTTCGATCACTCGTCAGGCCAGGAAGCGCTCGATCTCATCCGGTCAGTCGCTTCGACCCGATCACCGTACGAAAAAACAACGCAGGCGTCAACTTCTGCCTCAAATGGTTGACGACAACCCGCGTGCAAGGCCGAACATGGCCCGCCGATTTCCCTCCAGCCCACCCCGCCGTTATCATCCCCCGCATCTTGTGAAGGACTTATCCGATGCTCAATGGCCTGTGGCTTGGTTTTTTTGTCGTGGCGGCGATTTCCGCGATGGCGCAGTGGCTGGTTGGCGGCAATGCGGGCATCTTTGCGGCGATGGTCGAAAGCATCTTCGCCATGGCCAAGCTGTCGGTCGAGGTCATGGTGCTGTTGTTCGGCACCCTCACCCTCTGGCTCGGTTTTCTGCGCATTGCCGAGAAGGCCGGGATCGTCGACTGGCTGGCCAAGGTGCTTGGACCGCTGTTTTTGCGGCTGATGCCCGAAGTGCCGCCCGGCCATCCTGCGCTGGGTCTGATTACCCTCAACTTCGCTGCCAATGCACTCGGGCTGGATAACGCCGCCACGCCCATCGGGCTCAAGGCCATGCGTTCCCTGCAGGAGCTCAACCCCAGCAAGGACACCGCCAGCAACGCGCAGATTCTGTTTCTGGTATTGAACGCGTCGTCCCTGACCCTGCTGCCGGTGACGATCTTCATGTACCGCGCCCAGCAAGGGGCTGCGGACCCTACGTTGGTCTTCCTGCCAATCCTGCTGGCCACCAGCGCCTCGACGATTGTGGGGCTGCTGTCGGTTGCATTCATGCAGCGTCTGCGGCTGTGGGACCCGGTGGTGCTGGCCTATCTGATTCCCGGCGCGCTGCTGCTCGGCGGTTTCATGGCCTTTCTGGCGACCCTGTCGGCGGCTGCACTGGCGGGTCTGTCGTCCATTCTCGGTAACCTCACGTTGTTTGGCCTGATCATGATGTTCCTGATCGTAGGCTCACTGCGCAAGGTGCAGGTTTACGAAGCGTTTGTCGAAGGCGCGAAGGAAGGCTTCGACGTCGCCAAGAGCCTGCTGCCCTATCTGGTGGCCATGCTGTGCGCTGTCGGGGTGTTGCGTGCCTCAGGTGCGCTGGACTTTGGCCTGGAAGGCATCAGGCACATGGTCGAGTGGCTGGGCTGGGACACCCGCTTCGTCGATGCGCTGCCGACGGCGATGGTCAAGCCGTTCTCCGGCAGTGCTGCACGGGCCTTGCTGATCGAGACCATGCAGACCCAGGGTGTGGACAGTTTCGCTGCGCTGGTTGCCGCAACGATTCAGGGCAGCACCGAAACCACGTTCTACGTGCTGGCGGTGTACTTCGGTGCAGTCGGCATTCAGCGCGCCCGTCATGCCGTAGGGTGTGCGCTGTTCGCCGAGTTCGCCGGTGTAGTGGCGGCCATCTTCGTCTGCTACTGGTTCTTCGGCGCCACCGCCACCTGACGGATTATTGAGCGGGCGTCTCTGGCGCTGCTTCAGTAGCGGGCGCCTCCTGCTTCGGCTGAGCGGGCGCGGATTTTTCAGGTGTCGATTCCGGTGTGGTTTCTTCACCCGTATCGCCACCCGGCTTGAGTTTGATGATCCTGCCGGTCGGGCGTTTGACGGCAGGCTCATTACCCTCGGTGACGTTGAAGCGCAGCACACCGATCATCTGTCCGTCTTCTGTCAGCACCCTCACCTGCCAGCGCCCGACCACGTCCTGCGGGAAATTCTGTTTGTGGGTCCAGGCGCGGTAGCCTTCCTTGCGTCCGCCATGGATGTCCAGGGCGATCCGGTCCATCTCCTTACCGTCATGTCGCCACACGTGATAGATGCGCTCCTCAAGGCCCCGTGGCGCGTTGATCGCGGTGTACGCATACAGGCCGCTCGCGCGCAGCTGACTGGCGCTGATCTGGCGGATGCTGTCGCCCGGTGTACGGTTCTTGTCGTCGAAGTCCGGGCTGACAGCCACTTCGGTCAGCCACAGCGTCGCAGGCGGTACCCAGGAACGCAGCAGCCAGCCCGCGCCGCCCGCCACCACAATCATCGTGATGACCATCAATGCGTTGCGCCAGTTGGTCAGCGGGAAGCTCGACGCCAGGCTTGGAAACGACAGCAGCATCGCGACACCCAGCGCCAGCTTGTAACTCTCGGCGGTGGTTAGGTGCACAATGATAGGCAGCGCGGTGAGCAGCGCCGCGAACAGGGTCAGGGTGTGCAGGGCCATGAACAACCACCGGCGTGGCGCGAGCCATTTGTAGTACAGCGGATCGATGATCGAGATCAGCCCCGCAGCGCCCAACAGCGCCGTGAACACGGCCTGGCCGCTGTTCCAGGTGGTCGTGATGAAAAAGAAAGGCAGGACGAAGAACAGGCTTTCCTGGTGAATCATCTGCGTGCCGTAACGCAGCAGCCCCTGGGGAATCTCTCTCCCGATGGCCTTGTTGAGCATCCCGACCATGGTGTTTTCGACCATCAGCCACAGCCAGCTGATCAGCATGACCACCGCGATCCAGGTGGCCAGACCTTCCTGACGATCCACCAGAATGAAACTGGCAATACCGGAGACGAAACCAAAAGCCGCAATAAGCCCCGGATAGCGTTGCATCAGGTCGAGCACGGGTGTCACAAAGCGGTTCAGGTCAGGCATCTGGGCAGTTCACTCGGTTCAAAACGATCAAAAACCCGCGCAGCATAACAACGCAGCGCGGGTCCCTGTGCGAAGAGGTGCAGTGCACCGGTTCGGCTCTTATTTACGCCGCGCCCGCCAGCGCCACAGCGCCAGCAGGACCACGATCAGGCCCAGCAATGCAGCAATCACCCAGTACAGGCCGTCATAGCTGAGCAGCGGTTTTTCGATACGCATGTAGCCCGGCTGAGCCAACAACTGGCGCATCGCCCGGTTGGCGGTTTCCAGGCTCACGGCCTCGACGCGTTTGGCTGGATCGACAAAGCGTCCGTCCTCGTAATCGTTGATCGCGCCCCAGTAGTAATCGGCCAGTGCGCTGTTGCCTTGAACGGCCCATGCCTGACGTGCAATGGCAGCTTCCTGCAGACGTGCAAAGGTTTCAGGCTGCATGCCGTCCTTCTGCAGACGCTCGACCAGCGCGCGCATTTCCCGCTCGGCTTCATCGGCGTCTTCGCGTTCGACATCGGCATTCAGACTGAGAAAGCCAACATCGCCGAACACTTCGCGTTCGGCCGAAGGACCGTAGGATAGGCCATGCTTGAGGCGTAGCTCGGTGTAGAGCGACCAGTCCAGGTAGGCCTTGACCAGATCCCAGGTCTCATCGTGCTGATCGTCGAGTTCGGGTTCGGTGTAGAACAGATGCAGTCTGGCGTTATCTCCCAGCCCGCCGCGCTCCAGCTCGCGTCGTGGCTCGGCAGAGCCGTTGCTCTCGGCCAGTGGTGGATGATCGATGGGATCGGTCGGGGCCAGCTTGCCGTAGGTGCGTTCAAGATAGGCTGGCAGCAGCTTGTCGAGATCGCCGACCACGATCAGGGTCATGTTGTTAGGAGCATACCAGCTGGAAAAAACCTCTTCGATGTGTTCCAGCGTGATGTTGTCCACTTCAGGACGTTCAGCGCATTTGAGCCCCATTTCTATCGCCAGTTGGCTACTGGCGCCGTGGCTTGAGCCGCGATTATCAAGCAGGCGCTGCAAATGGGAAAAGTGCCCCCCGTCCTCACGCTCGACAATGCGCTTCACATTGTCGAGCCGGTCCTGAGTGAGCTCGGTCTTTGTCATGACGTCCAGCAACAGGTCCAGCACCTTGCGCTGATTACGGGCGGGCGCTTCGAGCACGAAGGTGGTGTCGGTGTTGCTGGTGAAGGCATTCCACTCGCCACCCAGCGCCTGCATGCGCTCTTCCAGACCGCCCTCTCCAGTGTCGTCGATGCCGCTGAACAGCAGGTGTTCCAGCAGGTGCGGCAGTTCCTTGTCCTGACACTGAAAATCATCGAAGCCGATGCCTACCACCAGGCGGATGGCAACGTGGCCTTTTTCGTAACCGGGTTTCAGAAGAACTTGCAGACCATTGGGCAGCAGATAGCCCTCGACCTTGAAGCGGTCAAGGGCGAACGAAGGGAGTGTGACGAGAAACAGACAAGCGAACAGCAGGCAACGCATAACGCAGCTTTCCTTGCGGGCCGGTATGTTTAACAGACTTCGACACTCCCCTTACGTTCATAACGATTGTTCCACTGCGGTTTCGCTGGCAAGCGCGCCGGTATCGGAGGTTTCCAGTACTGCGTAGGCGCTGCTGCAGAACAGTGAGTTGAGGCGCTTCATGTCGGCGATCAGCTCCAGGTGCAGCGAACTGGTCTCGATGCTCTGCACGACTTTCCGCTGCAAACGACTGACATGAGCATGCGCCAAACGCCGTTCCTGCGCCCGAAAACGACGTTTTTCACGCAGCAGTTGGCGGGCGCTTTCTTCGTCGCCGCTGAGAAAGACCGAAAGCCCCAGACGCAGGTTGGACTGCAGCTGGATGTGCAGGTCGGCCAGCTCCTCTAGCCCGACTTCCGAGAACGAGCGACGTTGCGAGGTCTTCTGCTGCTGGATCTTGCGCAGCATGCGCTCGATAAGACCGGCGGCCAGTTCCAGGTTGATGGTCAGCTCGATGATCTCCGCCCAGCGACGATTATCGTGCTCGCCCAGCTCTTCACGCGGCATCTGCGCCAGGTAAAGCTTGATCGCGTTATAGAGCGCTTCCACGTCATCGTTGAGACGACGTACCTCCTGCGTGACGGCGGTCTGTGTGCCGCGCAGCACGGCCAGCATCGAGCCGAGCATGCTTTCGATCAGATCGCCCATGCGCAGCGTTTCGCGTACGGCATTGGCCAGCGCCAGGCTGGGCGTTGCCAGTGCGGTAAGGTCCAGATGGCGCGGTTTGGCCAGGCCGCCGACTTCGTTCTGCTGTGGCAGCAACGCGGTGCACAGGCGTGCCATCGGGCCGACAGTGGGCAGCATGATCAGGCAGCGCGCGGTGTTGTAGATCAGGTGGAAGCCGATCACCAGCTCTTGAGGGCTGAAGCCCAGGGTGTCGATCCAGGCTACGAGCGGATTGAGCACCGGAATGATCAGCAGCAGGCCCAGCAGCTTGTATAACAGACTGCCCAGCGCGACCTGCCGGCCCGCCACGTTCTGCATGCTGGTGCTCAGGAATGCCAACAGGCCGCTGCCGATGTTGGCGCCGATCACAAGACCAATGGCCACGGGCAGCCCGATGATTTCCGCGCCCGCCAGTGTGGCGGTCAGCAGCACGGCCGCAAGGCTTGAATAGGAGATCAGGGCGAACATTGCACCGACCAGCGCATCCAGCAGCAGATCGCCCGTCAGCGACGCGAACAGCACCTTCACCCCTGCCGCCTGAGTAATCGGAGCGGCCGCTTCGACGATCAGTTGCAGCGCCAGCACGATCAGCCCCAGGCCGATACCGACGCGGCCCAACTGCCCGGCTCGGGTCTGCTTGCGCGACAGGAAGAACACCACGCCGAGGAAAATCAGCAGCGGCGACAGCCAGGATAGATCGAAGGTCAGCACTCGCGACATCAGTGCGGTGCCGACGTCGGCGCCGAGCATGATCACGAGTGCTGGCGTCAGCGTCATCAGACCTTGGCCCACGAACGAGGTCACCAGCATTGCCGTGGCGTTGCTGCTCTGCACCATGGCGGTCACGAGAATACCGGCGATGAAGGCCAGCGGACGTTTGGACATGTTCTGGCTGAGCACGCGCCGCAATTGCGCGCCGTAAACACGAAGGATGCCAGTGCGCACAATGTGCGTGCCCCAGATCAGCAGGGCCACGGCGGATAGCAAATCGAGCAGGGTCAGCATACTGAGAGCCCCTGAGGTTTGCCCATACAGGCATTGGATTGAAAGGTGCAGCGTGTAGCGAGCGGGGAAGTGTTTTGTAGCGCTCTACTAAGCTTTAGTCGGCCTTTGGCCTTGACGCCAGCATCGCACAGCCTTGGTTTCATTGAAATAAAAGTGTCATAAATCCCCCTCCCACTGAGTGACGCAGAGTCTCTGGACTGTGGGAGGCGCCACTACGTCTTCGACGTAGCGCTGTCGCGCATCAAACTCAGTGGGAGCGGACTTGTCCGCGAAAAGGCCAGTACATCCGACGAATATTCATCGCCTGAAATACAGTATTCGCGGACAAGTCCGCTCCCACAAAATCGCGTTACTTCAGTGGGTTACAGGTTGTTTGATAAGAGGCGGCTTGTACTTCCAGTCAGCGCCTATCGCTTGAGTCACTCATGGGTTCCTTACGGACAGCCCTTGCCATGCGCATTCGGATATTGATGGTTTCCACCCCCAGCGAAAACGCCATCGCGAAGTACACATAGCCCTTGGGCACGTGCACGTCGAACGCGTCCGCGATCAGGACGGTGCCGACCAGAATCAGAAACGACAGGGCGAGCATCTTCAATGACGGATGCCGATTGATGAAGTCGCTGATGGCGCCCGAGCACAGCATCATCACCAGGACCGCCGTCACGATGGCCGCGATCATGACCGGAATATCGGAAACCATGCCCACGGCGGTGATGACCGAATCCAGTGAGAACACGATGTCGAGAATGGCGATCTGAATGATGGTGTAGAAGAACTGCCCGTTGCCGCCCCTGGGCGTTGCGCCCTCTTCCTCGCCTTCCAGCCCGTGATAGATCTCCTGCGAGCTTTTCCAGAGCAGAAACAGCCCGCCGCAGAACAGGATCAGATCGCGCCCGGAAAAGCCTTTGCCCAGCACCGAAAACAGATCATCGGTCAGGCGCATGACCCAGGTGATGGAGAGCAACAGCAGAATCCGCGTCACCATCGCCAGCGCCAGCCCGACGATCCGGGTGCGTGGCTGCATCGCCTTGGGCATGTGCCCGACGAGGATGGAAATCATGATGATATTGTCGATGCCCAGAACGATTTCCAGGGCGGTCAGGGTAAAAAATGCAGCCCAGATCTCGGGATTGGTCAGCCATTCCATGGGGTGTCCTCAAACATGAAAAAGCCCGCCATCAACCCTCGGGTCAATGGCGGGCCTGTCACAGCCTGAAGTTATAGACTGCTGTAGAGCGGGAAAATCCCCATGACCAGCGCTGCAACCAGAATGCACATGCACACCAGAATCGCCCACTTCAGGGTAAAGCGCTGGTGATCACCGAACTCGATCCCGGCCAGTGCGACCAGCAGGTAAGTCGAAGGCACCAGCGGGCTGAGCAGGTGAACCGGCTGGCCGACGATGGAGGCGCGAGCCATTTCCACCGGGCTGATGCCGTAGTGGGCGGCGGCCTCGGACAGCACGGGCAGTACGCCGTAGTAGAACGCATCGTTGGACATGAAGAAGGTGAACGGCATGCTGACCAGCGCGGTGATGACCGCCAGGTAAGGGCCCAGTGCGTCAGGGATCACGGCCAGCAGGCTCTTGGACATGGCATCGACCATGCCGGTGCCCGACAGGATGCCGGTGAAGATACCGGCAGCGAAGATCAGACCGACCACCGCCAGAACGCTACCGGCGTGAGCCGAAACGCGGTCCTTCTGATCCTGCAGGTTCGGGTAGTTGATGATCATCGCGATACTGAACGCAATCATGAACAGCACCGGCAGCGGCAGCAGACCCATGATCAGGGCGACCATCAATACCAGCGTCAGGCCACCGTTGAACCAGATCAGTTTCGGGCGACGGGCATCCGGAAACTGCGAAACACTGATTTCGCTGTGATCGACTTCGTCGCCTTTCAGGTGCAGTTCACCCAGACGGGCGCGCTCACGTTTGCCGTAGAAGTAGGCAATCGCCAGGATCGCCACCACGCCAGCCAGCATCGCAGGAATCATCGGAACGAAAATGTCCGAGGCATCGACATGCAGAGCACTGGCCGCACGAGCGGTCGGGCCGCCCCACGGGGTCATGTTCATCACGCCACCGGCCAGAATGATCAGACCTGCCATGATGCGCGGGCTCATGCCGACGCGGCTGTACAGCGGCAGCATGGCGGCGACGCAGATCATGTAGGTGGTTGCGCCGTCACCGTCCAGCGAGACCACCAGGGCCAGCACCGCAGTGCCGACCGAGATGCGCATCGGGTCGCCTTTCACCATTTTCAGGATCTTGCGCACGGCCGGGTCGAACAGGCCGGAGTCGATCATCAGCGCGAAGTACAGAATGGCGAACATCAGCATCACGCCGGTCGGCGCCAGCTTGGTAATACCGGCCAGCATCATCGGACCGATCTGCGACGCGAAGCCGCCGAACAGGGCGAAAATGATAGGCACCAGGATCAGGGCGATCAGCGCGCTCAGTCGCTTGCTCATGATCAGGTACATGAACGCAATGACCATGGCGAAGCCAAGGAAAGTCAGCATGGGAATACTCCAGACGTAATACGGCTACAGAACGATGGAAACGAACGAGTCAGCTCAGTAGGAGCGGTACGTGGAGAGGAGGCGCAAGGAGGGTACGGATCGGAAATTCAGCAAGCATTGCAATCACCATTATTGTTGTTAATTGGGCCTGAGAGCGCGTGGAGCGACACCCGGGCTGGCCGGTCTTTTTGCCGGAAGTGAGGCGATGCTAATTGCGCAAGCTTTCACCGACCTTTCAATCGGTGTTTGTGGTCACTTTATTCAGTGTTTGTGGTCACTTTAAGGCGACACGCTTATCGACGCACAACAGGGAGACGCGGTCATGAGCCAGATTCACACCGGCGGCTGCCATTGCGGCAACCTGCGTTATCAGTTCGATGCGCCTCTGGAGGACATCGCCCATTGCCACTGTTCCATCTGCAGACGAACGTCCGGCGGGACGGTCATGACCTGGACCTCCGTGCCACTGGCGTCTTTCCAATGGCTGGCGGGCAGCCCGGCCACCTATGACTCGGGTCCGACCTGCATCCGCTACTTCTGCGGCAACTGCGGAGCCCATACGGCGCTGTTCACCCGCAACAGCCCGCAGGAGATCGACGTGGTCATCGCCACGCTTGACCACCCGGAGCTGGCAGCGCCCTCGCGGCACATCTTCATCGAAAACCGATTGCCATGGCTGCACCTGGACGAGCACTTGCCGGGGCGCGAGGGAGAGCCGGACTAAGTTCGTCTTCGGATATTGATCGTTTCCACGCTACAGCGTGGTAACGCCTCTCAGGACGCTCCGCGTCCGCTTTCGAAGTGACGCAGAGCGCACAGGGTGCATGCCCACGCGATGGGCAGAGTGAGCGCTTACTGGCTGAACTGAGACGCCAGTTCGCGCAGCAGCACTTCGGCTTCGAGTACTTTCTTGACGGATTCGTTGGCCTTTTCGCGGGTCAGACCAAGACGCTCGAACAGCTCATCCGGAATCTCCTGCTGCGGCCCTGCCCCGACCCCGTTGGCGCGCAACAGACGCACGGCCAGAAACACCAGATTGGCGTAGGCGTGATGTTCGCCTGCGTAATGCGGATCATGTTGAAAGCGCAGCGCAGTGGCGAGCTCGTCCGGCATGTCCCAGTAACGCATCAGCCAGGCGCCGATCTGCTCACGGCTGATGCCGAGCAAGTGATGCTCAATATAGCTGTGGTGCAAATGCGGGTTCACTTCCAGCTGACGGCAGATCAGCGTGAAGTGCGGCGGGAACACGTGCGCGAGCAGCAGGTAGCCAAAGTTGTGCAGCAGACCGGCCAGATACGTCAGGCCGCCTTCAGGTCGCTTGGCGCGCGGAATGGCTCGGGTCAGGCCTTCGATGACCGCTGCGGTGTAGATCGACTGTTGCCAGTAAGGCGTGGTCTGTTGCGGCTGATCCTTGGGCAGGCTCAGGGTCTTGCCCAGCGCCAGGCCCAGTGCCAGGTTGATCACCAGATCGAAACCCAGCACGCGGACGATGGCGTCTTCCACCGAGCGAATCTTGCCGGTCGACGCGTAGTAAGGCGATGCCGCCCAACTGACGACCTGTGCTGCCAGCGCAGGATCGGTTTCGACCACGCCGGTGATGTCGTCGATGGTCGCATCGGGATCGACCCGCAGCTTGATGATCTTTTGCGCAGTCCCGGCCAGCGGCGGAATTTCCAGTGTCGCTTCTAGGCGTTGCTGGATACGGCGCGCCGTGAAATTACTCATGGCTTTGGTGATTTCTGCGGGATCATCATCAGGACGATCAAGGTTGGGATGAATTGCGCTTACAGGCTGCCCGAAAACGGCGGCGCTGGCTTTACTGAGCATGCCTTTGAAGTCTTCGCTGCTGATTTCCAGTAACACGCCCGGCTCTCCCGAGCCCACCAACAGTGAGGGCTCCTGCAGCAGGCGCTCATCGTAAAGGCAGGGTGAACTGGTCAGCGCGGGCAGGCCCGGCAGTACATGCAGGCTGTGTTTGGCCAGCATGCGCAGCAGCCGCTCGTGCGGCACAGCGGTCAATTGCCGACCCGTCAGCTCGGTGATCCGGCTGAGGTCCAGCAGCTGGCTTTGCGGAAACAGGATGAGAAGAGCGCCTACGGCATCTTCGACCAGGACGGCCTGAACCTTGCGCGCCGGTTGCAGGTTTTTGTCATCGACGACTTCGTTGTAGCTGATCGCCAACTTTTCAAGCAACTGTCGGATAACCGACGGGGCGTGATGCGAATCATCGACGTGAGCAACTTCTGTCATGGTCTTTGTCCAAATTCCTACAGTGGCCGAAGTATAACCACCTTATTCAAGTTGGGTCGCATGCGGTTTCCAAAGCGTAGCCTGTATCACACCTGGCCATACTGCTGGCCATGACGCAGCCAGCGTTCAAGCAATGGACTGACATGTTGCGGCCAACGCTCAAGCAGGGCTTGGGCTGCGTCGCGAACGGCGGGCAACAGATCGGCGTCACGCATCAGGTCGGCGACCTTGAATTGCAGCAGGCCCGTTTGTCGGGTTCCGAGCATTTCGCCCGGGCCGCGCAGCTCCAGATCCTTTTCGGCAATCACGAAACCGTCGTTGGTCTCGCGCATGATCCCCAGTCGCTGGCGCCCGATTTGCGACAGCGGCGGATGGTAAAGCAGCACGCAGTGACTGACAGCGCTGCCACGACCGACACGGCCGCGTAACTGGTGGAGCTGGGCGAGGCCCAGTCGCTCGGGGTTCTCGATGATCATCAGACTGGAATTGGGCACATCGACGCCGACTTCGATCACCGTAGTCGCCACCAGCAGCTGCAGTGCGCCCTGTTTGAACTCGGCCATGATCGCGGCTTTCTCCGCAGGCTTCATACGCCCGTGGATCAGCCCGACACGCAACTCGCCCAGCGCGCTGCTCAATTCTTCGAACGACGTTTCGGCCGCCTTGCAGGTCAGTTCTTCGGACTCTTCAATCAGCGTGCACACCCAATAGGCCTGCCGACCCTCCGCACAGGCAGAGCGCACCCGCTCGATCACTTCCATCCGGCGACTGTCGGCGACCAGCACGGTGTTGACCGGCGTACGACCCGGCGGCAGTTCGTCGAGAATCGACGTGTCCAGGTCCGCATAGGCACTCATGGCCAGCGTGCGGGGAATCGGTGTGGCCGTCATGATCAACTGGTGCGGGCACATCAGGCCGCCCACGCCTTTCTTGCGCAGCGCCAGACGCTGCTGAACGCCGAAGCGGTGCTGTTCGTCGATGATGACCAGTGCCAGATTCTTGAACTGCACTTCGTCCTGAAACAGCGCGTGTGTGCCGACCACCATCTGTGTTCCGCTGGCGATCTGTTCAAGCGACGTCACACGGGCTTTGCCCTTGAGTTTACCGGCCAGCCACGCCACACCGATGCCCAGCGGCTCGAGCCAGCGCTGAAAGTTGATGTAGTGCTGCTCGGCGAGAATCTCGGTCGGTGCCATCAACGCCACCTGATAACCGGCCTCCAGCGCCTGCAAGGCTGCGAGCGCCGCTACGACGGTCTTGCCCGAGCCGACGTCGCCCTGAATCAGGCGCAGCATGGGTTCGGGCTGACTGAGGTCGTAGGCCACTTCCTTGCCGACGCGCTGTTGCGCGCCGGTGGGCGGGAAGCCGAGATTGGCAAGAAACTGCTTGGGCAGTTTTTTCGCCAATGGCAGGGCCGGTGCACGTTGCGAGCGCAGGCTTTCGCGCAGCCGCTGTTGGGAGAGCTGGTGAGTCAGCAGCTCCTCGAAGGCCAGGCGATGCTGGGCCCAGTGATGACCCAGAGCCAGCTCTTCGACGTCGGCGTCGGCCGGTGGGTGATGCAGGTAGCGAATCGCATCGTCCAGCGGGGCCAGTTGATAATCGCGGGCCAGCTCATCCGGCAGCCAGTCCGGCAGACTTTTGGGGCCGAGCATCGCCAGGCTTTGCTGACAGAGCTGGCGCAGACGCTGTTGCGTCAGGCCTTCTGTCGAGGGGTAGATCGGCGTCAGGGTCTGTTCGACAGGCGCAGGCTCGTCGCCCGTGATCGCACGGTATTCAGGGTGATAGATTTCAAGGCCGGACGCGCCTGGGCGTGCTTCGCCGAAACAGCGCAGGTGAGTGCCGCGCTTCATGCCTTCTTTCTGGGCATTGCTGAAGTGATAGAAGCGCAGGCTGACGACACCCGTGCCATCGCCCAGCCGTACCAGCAGGCTGCGACGTTTGCCCATCACCACATCGGCGCCGCTTACGACGCCTTCGATCACCGCGTCCTGGCCTGGCCGCAACGCGCCAATAGGCACGACGCGAGTCCGATCCTGATAACGCAACGGCAGATGAAACAGCACATCCTGCAGGTTTTCCAGACCGACCTTTGCCAGCTTTTCAGCCATGGCCTCGCCGACGCCCTTGAGCGCGGTGACCGAGACTTTGGAAAGCTCGCTCATTTTCTTCCTGCCTAGCTCGCTTCTGTCTTGGGACGTGCCACTGAACACAGGCGCACGGAGTCAGCGAGAATCTCGATAGCCTTGGGCCTTGGGAAACTTGCACGCCAGGCGATGGCAACCGTGCGGAACGGTACGGGCGGCGTCAGCGGACGTACTTCGATCACGCCGGGCGCGTAGTGGTGACTGTCGACGGCCGACAACGGCAGAATCGAAATCCCCAGTCCTGACGCAACCATGTGGCGGATGGTTTCCAGCGAGCTGGATTCCACGGTGGTGTGCCTGGCACCCTCGCTGCCTTTGGTCAGTGTAGGACAGGCTTCCAGCACCTGATCGCGGAAACAGTGGCCTTCGCCCAGCAACAGCAGGCTCTTGTCATTCAGGGCCGAGGCGTCGATGGTCTCTTTTTGAGTCCACGGATGGTCGGCAGGCATCAGGACAGAAAACGGCTCGTCATACAGAGGCAGGGTCAGCACGTCGGCTTCGTTGAACGGCAGCGCGATGATGACGGCATCCAGCTCACCGTTGCGCAGCTTGTCGCGCAGCACGTGAGTGAAGTTTTCCTCGATGTACAACGGCATCTGCGGGGCAACGCGATGCAGTTGCGGAATCAGGTGGGGAAACAGGTAAGGGCCGACGGTGTAGATGGCGCCGACTTTCAGCGGTGCCGTCAGCTGGTTCTTGCCAGCCTGTGCCAGCTCGCGGATACCCTGGGCCTGTTCAAGTACCTTTTGCGCCTGGGCGACGATGCCTTCGCCCACTGGCGTCAGGCGCACGGCGCTCTTGCTGCGCTCGAAAATCAGCACACCGAGTTCGTCTTCGAGCTTTTTGACACCCACCGACAGCGTAGGCTGGCTGACATGACAGCGCTCGGCGGCGTGGCCGAAGTGCTGTTCCTGGGCAAGCGTAACGATGTAGCGCAATTCTGTAAGAGTCATAACGTGCGTCCATGAAGTTGCGGCCCCAGCATAGCGGGTGCAATCGATAGACGCACGTTATCAGAAGCACTCTTGAGTAACAAAAGTGCGATTCAGCGTTTATCCAGCGAATAAACGAACGGTGCGAGGATTTCGATGGTGCCGTTGTTGAGGATCTCTGCAGGCGGCTTCGGCAGAGGCTGCGCGCGACGGATCATCTCCATGGTCGCCCGATCCAGTGCCGGACTGCCGGAGCTGCTGGCAATCTCGTACGACGACACATTGCCCTGTGCATCAACCACGAAGCGCAGACGAGCCACACCCTGCATGCCGCGACGACGGGCGTCCTCAGGGTACTTCTTGTATTTGCCCAGATGGCGCAGCAGGTCGCCCTGCCAGCTTGGCAGCGCATTGCTTGGCGGCGAAGCAGGTGCCGGCGGTGTCGGAGCAGCCGATTTCTCGGGTTTAGCCGTGGTCGGAGGCGTGTCCACCGGTTTCTCTTCGGCAGGTTTTTCCTCGGGCTTTGGCGGCTCAGGCTTCTTCTGCGGCTTTGGCGGCTGCGGTTTTGGCTTGGGCTTTTCCACCTTCTTGGGCACGACGATTTCCGGCTTCGGCGCTTCCACGACCTCTGGCACCTGCACCTGTTCTTCCGGTGCGGGCGGCTGAGGCGGCTGGACGACCTGAGGCGGTGGCGGCGGCGCGGGTTCCGGCAAAGGCGCCAGCTCGACCATCATGGCTGCCGGAGGCAGTTCGATGGCTTGAGAGGCCGGCCAGCGAAGAGCGACGATGATCGCAATCGCGTGCACGGCCAGCACCAACAACAGACTACCGCTATAGCGCGTCAGTTTTTGGCGCGTAGTGATCATTTCTTACCAACCGTCTCAAGGCCTACCAGACCGACTTTCAGGTAGCCCGCACCCCGAAGCGAATTCATGACGTCCATCAGATCGCCGTAATCCACGCCCTTGTCGGCCTGGAAGAAGATCGTGGTGTCTTTCTTGCCCTTGGTGCGCGCATCCAGCACCTGACCGATCTGCTCGCGTGCGACCTTCTCCTCGCCCAGGTACAGGCTCTTGTCGGTCTTGACGCTAAGGAAGATCGGCTTTTCGGGCCGGGGTTGCGGCGTTGCGGTAGATGCAGGCAGGTCAACCTTGATGTCCACCGTGGCCAGAGGTGCCGCGACCATGAAGATGATCAGCAGCACCAGCATGACGTCGATGAACGGCGTGACGTTGATTTCGTGGTTTTCGGCGAGATCGTCGTCGCCTTCCTTCAGATGCATGCCCAAGGTTCAGCCCACCTTGACCATGTGTGGCGATTGGCTGCGTTCGGCAGCTGGCTGGTGGTCCAGATCGCGGCTGACCAGCAGCAGTACCTGAGCCGAGGCATCGGCGACCTGCGCCTTGTAACCGGCAATGGAGCGGGCGAAGACGTTGTAGATGACCACCGCAGGAATCGCGGCAACCAGGCCCAGCGCGGTTGCCAGCAAGGCTTCGGCAATACCTGGAGCAACGACGGCGAGGTTGGTGGTCTGGGTCTTGGCGATGCCGATGAAGCTGTTCATGATGCCCCATACGGTACCGAACAGGCCCACGAAAGGCGCGGTGGAGCCGATGGTTGCCAGCACACCGGTGCCGGAGCTCATGTTGCGACCGCAGGCTGCAACCAGACGCTCCAGGCGGAAGCTGACGCGTTCCTTGATGCCCTCGCGTTCGCGGCTGTTGGTCGACAGGCGCATTTCTTCCATTGCGTCGTGAACCAGCAGGTTGGCCAGCGTGCCTTCCTTCGCAGCGGTTTCACCGGCTTCGGACAGGGTGCGGGCCTTCTTCAGGTTGGCGATTTCGGTACGCAGGCGGCGCTTGGCGCCCAGCAGTTCGAAACCCTTGGCGATCCAGATGGTCCAGGTGATGATCGAGGCGATGGCCAGGCCGATCATGACTGCTTTCACCACCACGTCGGCGTTCTGGTACATGCCCCATGGAGAGAGGTCGTGCGACATGCCCAGGCTGTTGTCTTCGGCGGCAGGTTCCAGCGTCTCCACAGGCGCTGCGGCGTCAGCCTGAACCGGCGCCGGTGCGGCGTTGGTCGCGGCAGGGGCCGTGGCGGCAGGCGGCGTTGCAGGGGCCGACTGGTCGGCGAGTGCAACGGGTGCGAGCATCAGGCTCAGGACGAGAGCCGCAATACCGCGCCATGCGCGAGGCAGGCTGAATAGCTTGGTTGGCGAAGCGATTGATTGGATACGTGTCATGCTGGCCTGACCTGGGAGAATAGAAAGTGATCGTTCCAGTCGCCGTGCGTTGCGTTCGGCGTTCCAGGGGAACAAATGGGTCGCCATTATTGCAAATCGTTCTTGTTAACAAAAGTAATACTGTATCTTTTTTACATATTGGCCCGAATATTTGACGTTTTCTGATGACTTACACGGTGTCTGATCACCGTCCTGTGGAGATATGCAATGTCTGCCCCATCCGTTTTGATCGCTGGTTGTGGCGATATCGGCTCCCGACTGGCCACGCGCCTGCTGGCTCATGACTGGTCTGTCCATGGGCTGCGGCGCACGGTTTCCGAGTTGCCCGAGGGTGTCTTGCCGATCCGGGGCGATCTGTTCGCGACCGCGAGACCCGCTGACTGGCCGGCTGGCCAGATCGACTATGTGGTGTATTGCGCCACACCTTCGCAACGCGACGAAGCCGGTTATCGAGACGCCTATGTCAACGGGTTGCGCCATGTGCTTGGCTGGCTCAAAGAGCAGGGTCAACGGCCCAAACGTCTGTTTTTCGTGTCCAGCAGCGGTGTTTACGGCCAGCAAGAAGGCGAATGGGTCGATGAAACGTCCGCAACCGAACCTGTCGGCTATACCGGCACGGTCATGCTTGAGGCTGAACAGCTGGCGCTGAACAGCGGCCTTCCCGCCACGGCCGTGAGATTGACCGGTATCTACGGGCCGGGCCGTGCAGATCTGTCCAACCGGGTGCGCCAGGGCCACAGCGTCAGGATCGATCCGCCGGTCTACGCCAATCGCATTCACGCCGACGACGCAGCGGGTCTGCTGGCGCATCTGCTTGAGGCCGATGATCGGGGCGTTGCACTGGAGAGCTGCTATCTGGGCGTGGACGACGACCCGGCTGCATTGGCTGATGTGGTGTCGTGGATTCGTGAGTACCTGGGCGTTACCGAATGGTCTGACGACGTCAGCGTGCAGCGGGTCGGCAGCAAACGCTGCAGCAATGCGCGCGCCCGTGCGCTGGGCTGGGTACCGGTGTATCCGGATTACCGAGCGGGATATACGGCTTTGCTGGGCACCGACAAGGCCTGAATGAGCCGAAATAAAAAAGCGCCTCTTGAAGGCGCTTTTTTATGGGTGACGCTATGGCTTACTGCTGCTCAAGCAACCAGCGGCGAGTGCCCGGACGCAGTTCGGGCATCTGATCGGCCCCTGCGTTGTTCACCGCCTGGAAAATCTCCAGTTGCTTGCCCTTGCGAGCGAAAATCCAGGGATTACCCTGCTCGGCCTTTTCCAGCCACATGCTGTCGTACTCACCGCTCATGGCGGCGCAATCGCCAGCCAGGCACAGCGCGAAGCGATCGTTTTCCGGAAGACCCTGGACGCTGCCGTCCGGCATGAACTGCACGGTGCTGCCCTGACCGTCGCCTTCAACGATGGTCCATTTGCCGCCCATGTAGGCCGCATACAGCGCTTTTTCAAAGGTGCTGCCCGGCTGTGCGCCTTCGGGTACGGTGTTCTTCGGTTTTTCGAAGTGCTGCTCAGGGCCGGATTCGCTGGCTGCCTGAACCAGTTCGTCACCCTTGACGCTCAGGTCTTCGAAGAAGTTGCCGTAGAAGTCGATGTGCAGCTTGCCTTCTGCGGCACTGACAATCTTGCCTTCACCCAGCTCGAAGCCGTTGGAGTACACCGCCTGATTGGCCTTGGAGTTGATCTGCCACTCCAGATTCGGACCGTTGGCGAGCAGCGCCTGACGCAGGTTGCCCTGCTTGACTGCGGCATCGATGGCGGTCTGGTTGATCCAGGTGCCGTCCGGGTTGCGGTCGGCAAAGCTGGAGCAGCCGCCGAGAACAACGGCCAGCAGTGAAATGGCGAGCGCGGAACGCATAACAGATTCCTTCCTTCAGGGAGAGCGGAACGCAGCAACGCTCCGCTGGGGGATTTATTCGATGACGAGAATCGCGTCCATCTCGACCTGCGCACCACGTGGCAGTGCGGCAACGCCGATGGCTGCACGCGCCGGGTAAGGCTGTGCGAAGTAGGTGCCCATGATCTCGTTGACCTTGGCGAAATGGCCCAGGTCGGTCAGGAAGATGTTCAGCTTGACGATGTCCTTGAACGAGCCGCCAGCCGCTTCAGCGACGGATTTCAGGTTTTCGAAGACCTGGGTGATCTGGGCTTCGATGCCGTCGACCAGCTCCATGGTTTTCGGGTCCAGAGGGATCTGGCCGGACATGTAGACGGTATTGCCAGCCTTGATCGCCTGCGAGTAAGGGCCGATGGCCGCCGGGGCTTTTTCGCTGGTGATGACAGTCTTGGTCATGAAGAACTCCTGAGAATGGGATTGCCTACGAGCGCATCCGGGTGATGCGTGTGACCCCGGTCAGTGCACGTAGTTTCTTGATCACGCGGGCCAGATGCACACGGTCGTGCACACTGACGACGAGCTGGACCACACTGATGCGGCCATCGCGCTCGTCCATACTGATTTTTTCGATGTTGCCGTCGGCGGCGTTGACGCTGCTGGCCAGCAAGGCGATCAGGCCACGCTGATGTTCCAGTTCGACACGCAGCTCGACATTGAATTCGCCGGTCACGTCCTTGGCCCAGGAGAGCTGGATGCACTTTTCCGGGTTGTGGCGGATTTCGCTGATGTTGCGGCAGTTGTCCAGATGCACGACCATGCCCTTGCCCGCAGACAGGTGGCCCACAATCGGATCGCCCGGTATCGGCGTGCAACACTTGGCGTAACTGAGCACCAGGCCTTCGGTGCCGCGAATCGCCAGCGGACCTTCCGGGCTCGGCAACTGATCGCCCTCGCCCAGCAGGCGGCGGGCAACGACGTAGGCCATGCGATTGCCCAGGCCGATGTCTTCGAGCAGGTCTTCCAGCACTTCCACGCGGTATTCGTTCAACGCTAGTTGCACGCGCTCGGCAGGAATCTTGTCCAGGCTGCTTTCGAAGCCATTGAGGACCTTGTTCAGCAGGCGTTCGCCCAGGCTGATGGATTCGGAGCGGCGTTGCAGTTTCAGGGCGTGACGAATGTGCGTGCGCGCCTTGCCGGTGACAACGAAGTTCAGCCACGCCGGGTTGGGGCGTGCGCCGGGTGCGCTGACGATCTCGACGGTCGAACCGCTCTGCAGCGGTTCCGACAGCGGCGCCAGTCGGCGATTGATCCGGCAGGCGATGCAGCTGTTCCCGACGTCGGTGTGAACCGCATAAGCGAAATCCACGGCCGTGGAGCCTTTGGGCAGCTCCATGATCCGGCCCTTGGGCGTGAAGACGTAGACCTCGTCCGGGAACAGGTCGATCTTGACGCTCTCGATGAACTCCAGCGAGTTGCCCGCACGCTGCTGCATTTCCAGCACACCCTTGACCCACTGGCGGGCACGGGCATGTGTACCCTTGGGCTGTTCATCGTCGCTGGATTTGTACAGCCAGTGCGCCGCGATCCCGTTGTTGGCCATCTCTTCCATTTCGCGGGTGCGGATCTGGATTTCGATGGGCACACCGTGCATGCCGAACAAGGTGGTGTGCAGCGACTGGTAGCCGTTGGCCTTGGGAATTGCGATGTAATCCTTGAAACGGCCGGGCAGCGGTTTGTACAGATTATGCACAGCGCCCAGCACGCGATAGCAGGTGTCTACCTTGTCGACGATGATGCGGAACGCGTAAACGTCCATGATCTCGTTGAAGGCCCGACGCTTGCCGCGCATCTTCTTGTAGATGCCGTACAGGTGCTTCTGTCGCCCGCTGACATCGCCCTCTATGCCGTCGACGGCAAGGCAGTGGCTCAGGGACTCTTCAATCTTGTTGACCAGTTCCTTGCGATTGCCTCGGGCGCGCTTGACTGCCTGATTGATCCGCGAGGAACGCATCGGGTACATGGCCTTGAAGCCCAGATCCTCGAATTCGATACGCACGCTGTGCATGCCCAGGCGGTTGGCAATGGGTGCGTAGATTTCGAGGGTTTCTTTCGCGATGCGGCGGCGCTTCTCACCGGACAGGACTTCCAGGGTGCGCATGTTGTGCAGGCGGTCGGCGAGCTTGACCAGAATCACGCGTATGTCGCGGGCCATGGCCATGGCCATTTTCTGGAAGTTTTCGGCCTGAGCCTCGGCCTTGGTCTCGAAGTTCATCTGGGTCAGCTTGCTGACCCCGTCGACCAGTTCGGCCACGGTTTCGCCAAACTGTGCGCTGAGCGCTTCCTTGGCAATCCCGGTGTCTTCGATCACGTCATGCAGCATCGCTGCCATCAGGCTCTGATGGTCCATGTGCATGTCGGCAAGAATGTTCGCTACGGCAAGAGGATGCGTGACGTAGGCTTCGCCGCTTCGACGGCGCTGGCCATCGTGGGCTTGTTCGGCGTAGAAATACGCTCGGCGGACCAGATTGACCTGATCCTTGCCGAGGTAGGCCGACAGTCTGTCGGCGAGGGCGTCTATGCTCGGCAAGGCGCTACCCCCTGCCGATGGCTTTTACCCTGCGCCGTACAACGTCGACCCGGCATAGGCTTAGACGGCCTCGTTGGACTCGTCCTCGAACGCTGCGAACAATGGTTCATCTTCAACGATTTCGGCTTCTGCAATAACGGCATAATCCATCAGGCCGGCCGCGATTTCACGCAGGGCCACAACGGTAGGCTTGTCGTTTTCCCACGCCAGCTTCGGCTCTTTGCCGCCGGTGGCGAGTTGACGCGAACGCTTGGTAGCGAGCATGACCAGCTCGAAGCGGTTATCGACGTGTTCTAGGCAGTCTTCAACGGTCACGCGGGCCATGGGTATTCCTCGTAGCAAATGCGTATGCGCGGTGCCCGGATGGGCGAGCGGACTCGGTAGTTTACAAGCGGACTGCTGCAAGCAGCAAGCGGCATGCCACAAACGGTCTTTGTCTGACCTGCAGTCTGCCGCGTTGAAACGTCCCGATCAAGCCAGCAATTGCTGAAAAAGCTCGCTGTATTGCTCTTGCTGATGCTGCTGGGTCAGGCGATTGGCGCGGAAGATGGACTTCAGGTCTTCCAGTGCGCCGGCGAAATCATCGTTGACCACGATGTATTCGTACTCGATGTAGTGGCTCATCTCGCTGACGGCTTCACGCATCCGGTTTTCGATGATCTCGTCGCTGTCCTGGCCGCGGTTGGTCAGGCGCTGACGCAGGGCCTGCTGGCTTGGCGGCAGAATGAAGATCGAGCGGGCGTGAGGCATCTGTGCGCGAACCTGCTGGGCGCCCTGCCAGTCGATTTCCAGAATCAGGTCGTGGCCTTCATCCAGCGTCTGTTGCAGATGGCTTTGCGACGTGCCGTACTGGTTGCCGAAGACTTCGGCCTGTTCCAGGAAGTCGCCATGTTCGATCATGCGTGCGAATTCCGCACGGTCGACGAAGTGGTAATTCACCCCGTCCTGCTCGCCCGGACGCATGGCGCGGGTGGTGTGCGACACCGAGACGCGGATCTGCGGCTGAGCCTGGATCAGGGCATTGACCAGACTGGTCTTGCCTGCGCCGGAGGGCGCGGAAATGATGTACAGGGTGCCGGATTTGTGGGTCATGTCAGGTTCAGCCTTACTCAATATTCTGCACTTGTTCACGCATCTGCTCGATCAACACTTTCAGGTTGACGGCCGCTTGCGTGCTGCGTGGGTCGAAGGCTTTGGAGCCCAGTGTGTTGGCTTCGCGATTCAGTTCCTGCATCAGGAAGTCCAGGCGGCGACCCGCCTGGCCGCCGGTCTTGAGCACCCGGCGTACTTCGGTGACGTGAGTGCTCAGGCGATCCAGCTCTTCGGCGACATCACTTTTCTGCGCCAGCAGGACCATTTCCTGCTCCAGACGCTGCGGATCCAGCTCGGCCTTCATGTCGGCAAAGCGATCCAGCACTTTCTGGCGCTGGGTGGCGAGCATCTGCGGCACGAGGGTGCGCAGGGTGACGACTTCTTCAGTGATGGAGGTCAGCCGTTCGTCGAGAAGTTTCGCCAGGTCCGCGCCTTCGCGGCCGCGGCCGTTCTTCAATTCGGTGAGTGCCTCGTTGAACAGCGTCAGGGCTTCGTTGTTCAGGGCCTGCGGATCGTTGGCATCGGCCACCAGAACACCGGGCCAGGCCAGCACTTCAAGCGGGTTGAGCGGCGCGGGCTGCTTGATCAGGCTGGCAACCGATTCCGCAGCGGCGATCAACTGGCTGGCCCGCTCGCGATCCACCTGCAGGGGCTTGCCTGCGGTTTCTTCGACAAAGCGCAAGGTGCATTCGACCTTGCCGCGCGACAGGCCCTGACGCAGCGCCTCGCGAATCCCGCCTTCCAGATCCCGGAATGACTCGGGCAGGCGCAGATGGGGCTCAAGGTAGCGATGATTGACCGAGCGTAGTTCCCAGCTCAGTGTGCCCTGGGCACCGGCCCGTTCTACTCGGGCGAAGGCAGTCATGCTGTGCACCATGGGAATACCTCTTGATTCAGTCCGGGCGGTCGAGTCCGCGCATGGGCGGACGGCTGCCGTGGGTGTCGTGAAAGCCGACAGGCTGCAAAGGCGCAGGATTGTAGCGCAGTGCGGCGCAGGCTCCCAATCCGGCAGTGTGACAAACCGTGCAAGACTTTTTTTGCCTGCACGGATAGTGGCTCAAAGCCCCGTTTCAGAGCCTTTCAGCCTTGGCGGTCGGGCGGCGCCGACTTTAAGAGATGCCCTGTCCGGACGATGGCCTCTATAATGCTCGGCAGTTTTCCGTCTCAGTACAGGTATCCCAGATGAAACGTCCAAGTGGTCGCGCCGCCGATCAGCTCCGCTCGATCCGCATCACCCGCAACTACACCAAACACGCCGAGGGTTCTGTGCTGGTCGAGTTCGGTGACACCAAGGTGATCTGCACCGTCAGCGTCGAGAATGGCGTGCCGCGCTTCCTGAAAGGCCAAGGCCAGGGCTGGTTGACGGCCGAATACGGCATGCTGCCGCGCGCCACCGGCGAGCGTAACCAGCGTGAAGCGAGCCGCGGCAAGCAGGGCGGCCGTACGCTGGAAATCCAGCGCCTGATCGGTCGTTCGCTGCGCGCTGCGCTGGACATGTCCAAGCTGGGCGATGTCACCCTGTACGTCGACTGCGATGTCATCCAGGCCGACGGTGGTACACGTACCGCGTCCATCACTGGCGCTATGGTTGCGCTGGCCGACGCCTTGAAAGTGATCAAGAAGCGTGGCGGTCTGAAAGGCGGCGATCCACTCAAGCAGATGATTGCTGCGGTGTCGGTCGGCATGTATCAGGGCGAGCCAGTGCTCGATCTGGATTACCTCGAAGACTCCGCTGCCGAGACCGACCTGAATGTGGTCATGACCAGCGCAGGCGGTTTCATCGAGGTGCAGGGCACCGCAGAAGGCGCGCCGTTCCAGCCTGAAGAGCTGAACGCGATGCTGGCACTGGCGCAGAAGGGCATGACCGAACTGTTCGAATTGCAGCGCGCCGCACTGGCCGACTGATAATCCTGGAGCGTGACCATGAGTGACAGCCAGCATCCTGTGCAGAAACCGGCTCAAAGCGCCCGTCAATGGGCGATGTTCTGTCACTTGTCTGCGTTCTTCGGGATGCTCTTTCCGTTCGGCAATCTGCTGGGGCCGTTGATCCTTTGGCAGATGAAGAAGGAGAGTGACCCGTTTATCGATGCGCAGGGCAAGGAAGCGCTCAACTTTCAGATCACGGTCGCGATTGCGGCCACGATCAGCATCCTGCTGATGGTCGTAGTGATCGGCTTTGCATTGTTGATGCTGGTGGGGCTTGGTGCTCTGGTGCTGACGATCATTGCTGGCGTGAAGGCCAACGAAGGGGTGGATTATCGCTACCCGTTCACTTGGCGTCTGCTGAAGTAGGCAAAATCGCAGGCAGCACAAAAAGCCGACATCAAGTCGGCTTTTTCGTGTTCGGGTGTCGCGTGACGATCAGATCGTCAGGGTCCAGTCGTAATCCACAATCAGCGGCGCGTGCTGCGAAAAGCGCGGCTGGCGGGGCAGACGGGCGCTACGCACGAAGCGGCGCAGACCTGGAGTCAGGATCTGGTAGTCGAAACGCCAGCCCAGATTCAGCATCTCGGCCTGTTCGTTATCCGGCCACCAGCTGTACTGGTCGCCTTCGCGACTGACTTCACGCAGGGCATCGACATAGCCCATGGTGCCAACGATCTCGTCCATCCAGGCGCGCTCGGGTGCCAGGAAGCCAGGAGACTGCTGGCTGTCGCGCCAGTTTTTGATGTCGAGCTTCTGCTGCGCCACATAGAGCGAGCCGCAGTAGATGTATTCGCGGCGCTTGCGGCGCTGCTTGTCCATGTACTTGCCGAAGTCGTCCATGAGCTTGAATTTCTGATTCAGGTCTTCATCGCCGTTCATCCCGGAAGGGAAGAGCAGGGTTGCAATACTGACTTTGTCGAAATCGGCTTGCAGGTAACGCCCGTAGCGGTCGGCTGTCTCGAAGCCGAGGCCGCTGATCACCGCCTTCGGTTGCAACCGCGAATAAAGCGCCACGCCACCCTGAGCGGGGACTTCGGCTTCGCAGGCATAGAGGAAGTAGCCATCCAGCTGAAAAGCTGGATCATCCAGTTCAAAGGCGGAGGCGCGGGTGTCCTGTAAGCAGATGACGTCGGCATTCTGAGCTTGCAGCCAGCTGAGCAACCCGCGCTCGACCGCAGCCTGAATGCCATTTACGTTCACACTGATGATCCGCATAAATGGCCCCAAAAATCACGTGCGTGTATGATACCCGAGCTCTACCCAATTAGCTAAATCCGTGCTTTCGAGGCTTTTTTTATGCAGGCGTATCAACGCGATTTCATTCGTTTTGCCATAGATCGCGGCGTGCTGCGCTTCGGTGAGTTCACGCTCAAGTCTGGACGCACCAGCCCTTACTTCTTCAATGCCGGCCTGTTCAACAGCGGCTCGGCCCTGGCGCAGCTCGGGCGTTTCTACGCTGCAGCAGTGGTCGAAAGCGGCATTTCCTTCGATGTTCTGTTCGGGCCTGCCTACAAGGGTATTCCGCTGGCGGCCGCGACGGCTGTGGCGTTGGCCGAACATCATGATCGTGATCTGCCCTGGTGCTTCAACCGCAAGGAAGCCAAGGCGCACGGCGAAGGTGGCAGTCTGGTCGGCGCACCGCTGGCTGGTGATGTACTGATCATCGACGACGTGATCACGGCCGGTACCGCCATCCGTGAAGTCATGCAGATCATCAGTGCGCAGGACGCCAAGGCGGCGGGCGTACTGATCGCCTTGAACCGTCAGGAACGTGGCAACGGCGAATTGTCGGCCATTCAGGAAGTCGAGCGCGACTTCGGCATTCCGGTGGTTAGCATCGTGTCGTTGAATCAGGTACTGGAATTCCTCGCTGACGATCCTCAGCTCAAGCAGCACTTGCCCGCTGTCGAGGCCTACCGCGCACAGTACGGTATCTGACATGCCGTTCTGGCGGGCGCAGAAGCAATGCCCGTCAGGCGCATTGCAGAGGCTTGTACGCGGATCGGGCGCGTTGACGCTGTGGCTGTCGCTCGCGGTGCTTGCGAGCACTGTCGTGCAGGCTGCCGACGTTCCCGAGGTGCGGCTCTACCGGTACATCGACAGTCGCGGCGTCACGGTCATCGACCGCCTGGGTGTGCCGGCCGAGTACGTCGCCAAAGGCTACGAAGTGCTCAACGCCCGGGGCCGCGTGGTGCAGGTGATCCCGCCAGCACCCACTGCCGAACAGATTCGTCAGGCCGAAGCCGCCAGGGTTCAGGCCGAGGCCAACGCGAAACTTCTCAGCCTGTACGGCAGCGTCGAAGAAGTGGACCGGGTAAAAACCCGCAAGCTGGCCGAGCTGGATACCCTGATCGATGTTGCCCAGGGCAATATTCAGGGTCTTGCCAATCAACAGCGTTCCCTTCAAGGCCAGGCCGCTGATCAGGAGCGGGCAGGGCGTCCGGTTCCGCAAGCGATCATCGAGCAACTGGATGACCTGCGCAGCCAGCAGCAAAAGTTGCAGGCCGACATCGCAGGCTATCAGGCCGCACGCACCAGGGCCGAGGCAGACTTTGCAGCAGACAGAGTGCGCGTGCAGCAACTGACACGCTGAGTCGCAGAAAAAACAAAGGCCCCGTCAGCGCTTGCTGGCGGGGCCTTTTTTGTAGCTGAAGCGATGTGATCAGTAGCGCTTGCGGTTACTGATCAGGGTGCCCACACCGGTGTCGGTGAAGATTTCCAGCAACACGGCGTTCGGAACGCGCCCGTCGATGATGTGCGAAGTGGTCACGCCACCCTGCACGGCTTCCAGCGCACATTTGATCTTTGGCAGCATGCCGCCGTAGATCGTGCCGTCGGCAATCAACGTGTTCACTTGCTCGGTGGTCAGCCCCGTCAGGACCTGGCCCTGCTTGTCCATCAGGCCGGCAATGTTGGTCAGCAGCATCAGTTTCTCGGCCTTGAGGGCCTCGGCAACCTTGCCCGCGACCAGGTCGGCGTTGATGTTGTAGGACTCACCATCCGCACCCACGCCGATAGGCGCGATGACCGGAATGAAATCGCCTTTGACCAGCATGTTGAGCAGATCGGTATTGATGCCGACCACTTCGCCCACATGGCCGATGTCGATGATTTCAGGCTTGGTCATTTCCGGCGTCTGACGGGTGACGGTCAGCTTCTTCGCACGAATCAGCTCCGCGTCCTTGCCGGTCAGGCCGATGGCACTGCCGCCATGACGGTTGATCAGATTGACGATGTCCTTGTTGACCTGACCGCCCAGGACCATTTCCACAACGTCCATGGTCTGGGCATCAGTGACGCGCATGCCATCGATGAAGTGGCTTTCGATCGACAGGCGCTTGAGCAGATCACCGATCTGAGGCCCTCCGCCATGGACGACCACAGGGTTGATGCCCACTGCTTTCATCAACACGATGTCGCGAGCGAAGCCGGTTTTCAGCTCGTCGCTTTCCATGGCGTTGCCGCCGTACTTGATAACCAGCGTCTTGCCGACAAAGCGGCGAATGTAAGGCAGCGCTTCGGAAAGGACCTTGGCTACATTAGAGGCGGCATCACGTTCGAGGGTCATTCAGGGCTCCAGTCAAATGGGAAAGCAATCAAAAAGGAAGATCGAGGTCCGGCGCAACTTTCTTGAGCTCGGCGTGGAACACATCCTTGATGCGCTGCAGTTCGGCCTCGGTTTCGGCTTCGAAGCGCAGCACCAGAACCGGAGTGGTGTTTGACGCGCGAACCAGGCCCCAGCCTTTCGGATAGTCTACGCGGACTCCGTCGATGCTGGTCAGTTTGGCGTCGCCCCACTGGGCGTCTTTTTCAAGGGCTTCGATGATGCTGAACTTCGTGACGTCCGTCACCTTGATGTTGATCTCAGGCGTCGAAATGTCGTTCGGGAAGGTCTCGAACAGGTCTTCGGCAGAGGTCGACTCCTGGCTGAGAATCTCCAGCAGGCGTGCCGCACTGTAGATGCCGTCGTCGAAACCGAACCAGCGCTCCTTGAAGAAGATGTGGCCGCTCATTTCGCCAGCGAGCAGGGCACCGCTTTTCTTCATTTCTTTCTTGATCAGCGAGTGACCGGTTTTCCACATGACCGGACGGCCACCGTGTTCGCTGATCAGCGGCGTCAGTCGGCGTGTGCATTTGACGTCGAAAATGATGTCTGCACCCGGATTGCGCTTGAGCACATCAAGTGCGAACAGCATCAGCAGGCGGTCCGGATAGACCACGTTACCCTTGTTGGTCACGACGCCGACACGGTCGCCGTCACCGTCGAAAGCCAGGCCCAGATCGGCGCCAGTTTCGTTGACCTTGGCGATCAGGTCCTGAAGGTTTTCCAGTTTGCCCGGATCCGGGTGGTGGTTCGGGAAGTTGCCGTCAACCTCGGCGAACAGGGAAATCACTTCGCAGCCCAGCGCTTCGATCAGTTGCGGAGCGATCACGCCCGCCGCGCCGTTGCCGCAGTCGACCACGACCTTGAGCTTGCGCGCCATGACGATGTCGTCCTTGATCTGCTTGAAATAGCGATCGAGGATGTTGACCTTGGTGACGCTGCCTTTCTGCGAGGTCAGGTTGTTGGTCTTGATGCGCTCGTGCAGCGCCTGGATCTGCTCGTTGGCCAGGGTGTCGCCCGCGATCACGATCTTGAAGCCGTTGTAGTCCTTCGGGTTGTGGCTGCCGGTCAGCATGACGCCGGTCTTGCCTGCCAGCACGTTGGCTGCGTAGTAGAGCGCAGGTGTCGGCACCAGGCCGACGTCGCTGACGTGGCAGCCGCTGTCGTGCAGGCCTTGAATCAGTTGTTCAACCAGCTCGGGGCCGGAAAGGCGGCCATCGCGGCCAACGCTGACATTGGGTTCGTTCTGCGCCAGGCTCTCGGAGCCAATGGCGCGGCCGATCCAGTAGGCGGTCTCAGCGCTGAGGGTGTCCCCGACCACGCCACGGATGTCATAGGCGCGAAAAATGGTATCAGGGAGTTTGGGTGCCACGGATGCTGGGCTGTTCATAGCGATGGGGTGCTCCGATCTCAGGAAGTCCTGGTTTTCGTCGAGAAGGTCGATATCGAGAATATCGGTATCTTGAAACAGCGGGTCCGTCCAATCGGTGCCATGAGCAGCGATGGGGGTCGACTCGCTGCCTGTCGTCATAAGTGTGCCGGTTTCCATGTTCGTGGCCAGAGCAGGTGATGCCTGGGATTGTCCACGGAGTGAAACACGAGCCAGAGCCTGAGCCAGGCCGCCAAGGGCCGGGAGGCTCAAACCGAACGGTTTGACGGCTTTTCCGCTCGAGAGTTCTTGAAGCAACTGATCCAGCTGACGAGCGTCAGCGCAAATGAGCCGCTGCAAAGCCCTCTCATTGCGGTACATCCCAAGGATTACGCCCGCTGCGGCGATGATCGCAGCCAGTAACAGAAACAGGATAGGGGACGAACTTTTTGAAGCCGGGCCAGGCGTGAACTCAAGCTTCCAGCCTGGATACCCCGTGTCGAAAGTCAACGGCCTGCCACCGTCTGACTGGCCTCGCTCAAGAAAAATCTGTGCCGGCCCGTTGCCGAACTGCTGACTCAGCACGACCCGCCCGGCATCCTCTTCAATCACCGGCAAGGCGTTGATCAGGCGTTGCGGATCGAAGGCCAGCAGCAGGGTGCCACTGACCGGCTGTCCAGGATCGGAGCGCACAGGCGCTGCGCTGTAGATCAGCCAGCGCTCGCCGGTCTTGCGTGCCTCGGGAGCAACCGTTTCACCTCGCGCAGCCTTGTTCAGCATGTCGAGGGTGGCATAGGTCACAGGCAGTGGCCCGGTCGGGTCCACGTCGGCAAGGCCTTTGGGGCTGAGGCGCGCGCCAGCCAGACCGTCCCAGCGCGTCAGGCGATCCTGCGCCGCGATCAACGCAGCAGCGTCGTTGCCTTGCAGGGCCTGGACCAGTTGCGGAGCGGAAGCAGCCGCCTGGGTGTCGGCGCTGATCTGTCTGAGCGCCAGATTGACCGCCTGCGCCTGACTGTTGCCCCAGGCCTGAGTCAGGCGGTCCTGCTCCTGCGGGCTGTTGGAAACGCCCAGCCATACGACGACCAGCGCGATAACCAGCCCCGCAGCTGCAGGAATCAGCCCTGGGGAAAGCGATTGCATGTTCGCGGCGGGCAGCGGGTAGGCGGCCGATAC
This sequence comes from Pseudomonas sp. fls2-241-TYG-175, assembly GCF_030209155.1. Taxonomy (NCBI): domain Bacteria; kingdom Pseudomonadati; phylum Pseudomonadota; class Gammaproteobacteria; order Pseudomonadales; family Pseudomonadaceae; genus Pseudomonas; species Pseudomonas sp. fls2-241-TYG-175. Next base: position 59,520 of record NZ_JARVSO010000028.1, read on the forward strand.
GGGTTGTTTTGACGGACTGTTCTGACTGCCTTTCAACGACCTCTCCCCACGCTTCATCCCTTGAACCGGTGCGACGCTTCGGTCGGCGATCAGTGACTGCCGGAGTGCCCGAAACCGCCTGCGCCACGCTGGCTTTCATCGAACTCTTCAACCAGTTCGAAGTGCGCCTGTACCACAGGCACCAACACCAGTTGCGCGATACGTTCGCCAATCGAAATAGTGAATGCAGTCTGGCCACGGTTCCAGCAGGACACCATCAGCTCGCCCTGATAATCGGAGTCGATCAGGCCCACCAGATTGCCCAGCACGATGCCGTGTTTGTGGCCAAGGCCCGAGCGCGGCAGGATCATCGCGGCAAGGCCCGGGTCGCCGATGTAGATCGACAGGCCGGTCGGGATCAGCAAGGTCTGGCCCGGCTCCAGGACAGTGTCTTCCTTGAGCATGGCGCGCAGGTCCAGGCCCGCGGAGCCGACAGTGGCGTAGGCCGGAAGCGGAAATTCGTTGCCAATGCGAGGGTCGAGGATCTTGGCTTGTAGAGCGTGCATTCGTAGTTAAACCTGATTCATGCGGTCGGCGATAAAAGTGATCAGCTGGCGGGCAATCTTGGCCTTGCTGGTCTGGGCGAAAAGCGTTGCGTGCAACGCTCGGTCGATCACGCTGCAGGCGTTCTCTTCACTGTTGAAGCCAATGCTGGGGTTGGCCACGTCATTGGCGACGATCAGGTCGAGGTTCTTGTCCTTGAGCTTGCGTGCAGCATAGTCGAGAAGATGCTCGGTCTCGGCGGCAAAACCGACACTGAACGGACGATCCGGGCGGGTGGCGATGGTGGCCAGAATGTCCGGGTTGCGGACCATCTGCAGCAACAGGCCGTCGCCGTTCGTAGGATCTTTCTTGAGTTTGTGGGGAGCGATGACTTCCGGGCGGTAATCCGCAACCGCAGCCGAGGCGATGAACAGGTCGCAGGGAATCGCCGCTTCGCAGGCTGCCAGCATGTCGCGGGCGCTGACCACGTCGATGCGTGAGACGCGATCCGGTGTCGGCAGGTTCACGGGACCGGTGATCAGCGTGACGCGCGCACCGGCTTCCACAGCCGCTTCAGCGAGGGCGAAACCCATTTTGCCGGAGCTGTGGTTGGTGATGTAGCGCACCGGGTCGATGTTTTCCTGGGTCGGGCCTGCGGTAATCAGTACATGTTTGCCGGTCAGGCTCAGGCGCTGGAAACAATCGGCCGCACATTGCGCCAGATCATTGGGTTCAAGCATACGTCCGAAGCCCACATCGCCGCAGGCCTGGCTACCGGAAGCGGGACCGAATACGCGGAAATCACGCTCTTCCAGCAGGCGGGTGTTGGCCTGTACCGACGCATCGCGCCACATGGCCTGGTTCATCGCCGGGGCGATGGCGACGGTCGCATCCGTTGCCAGCACGACGGTGGTCAGCAGGTCATTGGCGATGCCCTGTGCCAAGCGTGCGATCAGGTCGGCGGTCGCGGGCGCGATGAGGATCAGGTCTGCCCATTTGGCCAGCTCGATATGCCCCATCGCCGCTTCGGCGGCAGGGTCCAGAAGGTCCAGGTGTACAGGGTGGCCGGAAAGCGCCTGCATGGTCAGGGGTGTTATGAACTCGGCCCCGCCCCGCGTCATGACGACACGGACCTCCGCACCCTGGTCGCGCAACCGGCGAACCAGCTCGGCGCTCTTGTAAGCGGCAATGCCGCCGCCGACGCCCAGAACGATGCGTTTTCGATACAGCCGCTGCATAGGCCTGCCTTTTTGGTCAAGTGTTGACGCGACGGCCAGGACGCCTCCCCAGGCCAGATCGTCGCGTAAAAAAGATGGGCTAAGATAGCACAGCGACCGCACCGGAACAGGTGCTCAACCACAGGGAAGTGCTATGAGTATTCGCAGTTGGCCCACGGCCGAACGCCCACGGGAACGTTTGTTGGAACTGGGGGCAGACAGCCTGTCGGACGCCGAGTTGCTGGCGATCTTTTTGCGCACGGGAGTGGCCGGAAAAAGCGCTGTAGACCTGGCTCGTCACTTGTTGAATCAGTTTGGCGGGCTGAGACCGTTACTGGATGCGAATCTGGACGAATTCACCGGACAACTGGGTCTGGGGCCTGCAAAGTTCGCTCAGTTACAGGCGGTCATGGAGATGGCGCGTCGGCACATGGCCGAATCGTTGCGTCGTGATTCGGCATTGGAAAACCCTCTTCAGGTCCGCAACTACCTCAAGGCATTGCTGCGCCACGAGCCGCACGAAGTATTTGGCTGCCTGTTTCTGGACAACAAGCATCGGGTCATGACCTTCGAGATACTGTTTCGCGGCACAATCAACTCGGCGTACGTGCATCCCCGGCAGGTGGTAAAGCGCGCCATGGTCCACAACGCCGCCAGCCTGATCCTGTGCCACAACCATCCTTCGGGCATTACAGACCCCAGTCGTTCCGACATCGACCTGACAAGGCGCCTGAAGGAGGCCTTGCTGCTGGTGGATGTTCAAGTGCTGGACCACGTGATCGTGGGCGACGGCGAGCCGTTATCGATGGTGGAGCGGGGGTTGATGTAGCGCGTGTTGCGCGCCCACGCGGAGCATGGGCGCGATCAACTGCGAAAGAGCTACTTCACCTGCACCTTGTAGAAATCCTGCCGGCCGAACGGGCTGACCTGATAGCCCGTCACGTCCTTGCGCACCAGTGCGGCGGCGGTCGGGTGGGCGAGGGGGATCCACAGGGCCTGTTGCTGGATCTGCGTTTGTGCCTGGTGGTAGAGCTTGCTGCGTGCGGCCTGATCGCTGGTGGATTTGCCGTCGCTGATCAGCGTGTCCAGTGTCTTGTCGCAGTAGCGGGCGAAGTTGGTGCCCGACTGCACGGCTGCGCAGGAGAACTGTGGCGTCAGGAAGTTATCCGGGTCGCCATTGTCACCCGCCCAGCCCATGAACAGCAGATCATGCTCGCCCGCCTTGGCGCGACGAATCAGCTCGCCCCACTCGATGACCCTGATTTCTGCATAAATGCCGATCTGCTTCAGATCAGCCTGCAGCAGTTGCGCGCCGAGGCTCGGGTTCGGGTTCAGCAGGCTCCCGGACGGACGTGTCCAGAGGGTGGTCTTGAAGCCATCCTTCAAACCGGCCTTGGCCAACAGCGCCTTGGCCTTGGCGACGTCGTGAGGGTAGCCGGGCATGTCCTTCGCGAAACTCCAGGTGTTGGGTGGATAAGGCCCCTTGGCAGTTTCGGCCGTGCCTTCAAAGACAGCCTTGAGGTAGTTGGCCTTATCGAAAGCAAGATTCACGGCCTGACGGACTTCCGGCTTGTCGAACGGCGGATGCTGGCTGTTGATCGCTACGAACGCGGTCATGAATGCTTCGGTCTTCTCGACCTTCAACGAAGCGTCCTTGCTGGCGGCCTGTATATCGAGTGGCTTGGGCGAAAGGGCGATCTGGCATTCATTCTGGCGGATCTTCTGCAGGCGCACGTTGGCGTCCGGCGTGATGGCGTACACCAGCGTGTCGATACCGGACTTGCCTGCGAAGTAATCGTCGAAGGCTTCATACCGCACCACGGCGTCTTTCTGGAAGCGTTTGAACACGAACGGTCCTGTGCCGATGGGCTGGCTGTTCAGTTTCTCGGGTGTGCCCGCCTTCAGCAATTGCGCGGTGTATTCAGCCGAATAGATCGAGGCAAAACCCATGCTCAGTGTGGCGAGGAACGTCGAGTCGGCACGGTTGAGGGTGAACCTCACCGTGTGAGCGTCAGGCGCATCGATGGTCTTGATCAGCGCAGGCAACTGCATGGACTGCGCATGCGGGAAGCCGCTCTGGGCGACCTTGTGCCATGGGTTTTGCGGGTCGAGCATGCGCTGGAAGCTGAACAGCACATCGTCGGCCGTCAGTTCACGGGTGGGCGTGAAGTAATCCGTGGTGTGGAACTTCACGCCCGGGCGCAGCTTGAACGTGTAGGTCAGGCCGTCCTCGGAGACGGTCCAGCTTTGCGCCAGACTCGGGACCAGCTTGCCGCTTTGGGCATCGAAGTCCACGAGGCGGTTCATCAGCACATCGGCCGAGGCATTGGTGGTGGTCAGCGAGTTGTATTGCACCACGTCGAAGCCTTCGGGGCTGGCTTCAGTGCAGACCGCAAGGTTCGCTGCCTGAGCGGCAATCGGAAGCAACAGCGGGACAAGCAAAAAGGGGAGTGCAGCAAGGCGCATGGCGAAATTCCTGTTCAGAAAGGGCCCCATCTGCCGGCGCAGTCTGGTGAGGGACTAACCCTAGACCATGTGCTGGCGCAGAACAATCGCCGCAGAGCGACGAGCGGTCTTTTTGCCAGCGCGCCCCGCATCGCTTGATTCAGCCGTCGCGCAAGGCTTGCCCGATTGCTGTAGAGTGCATTGCCTGTTGTTGCGCGCCAGGCTTTCTGGTATAAAGCAGCGCTCTTTTCTAGGGGCCCGGTTCCTTCACTGTAGGTGTAGCCGGTAAGACCCTTAAAGAAACGCGGCGCCTGGCGCCAAATGACTGAGAGATTAAGCGGCCAACCCATGCCGGGTTGGGCATGTGGTTTTAGAGGGCTGAGGCATGTCGAGAGTCTGTCAAGTTACCGGTAAGGGTCCGGTAACCGGGAATAACATTTCCCACGCAAACAACAAAACCCGTCGTCGTTTCCTGCCAAACCTGCAGCATCACCGCTTCTGGGTTGAAGGCGAGAAGCGTTTTGTTCGTCTGCGCGTATCTGCTAAAGGCATGCGTATCATCGACAAGCGTGGCATTGAAGTTGTGCTCGCTGAACTGCGTCGCGACGGCAAAATTTAAGGAGAGAATCATGCGTGAATTGATCCGTTTGGTGTCGAGCGCTGGTACAGGCCATTTCTACACCACCGACAAGAACAAACGTACTACTCCGGATAAAATCGAAATCAAAAAATTCGATCCGGTTGTACGCAAGCACGTGATGTACAAGGAAGGCAAAATCAAGTAATTGATTCTGTCTCCCACAAAAAAGCCCGCTTATGGCGGGCTTTTTTGTGTCTGACGTTTGAGCGATCGCTCGGCATCGTGACGATCAGGCGAAGCTGAATGCCGTGATCAGGTCTGCATCGTCGGCAGCGATCCGGATGCGATTGGGGTCAAGCATCCTGTCGCTCGCGTCCAGAGGGCCTACGACACGGGTTCGGCCTGTCAATTCGGTGATATAGGCTTTCACGGTCGGTACGTAGCGGGTGCCGATCAGGTGCTGAAGGGCCAGGAGGATTTCCTTGTTGGTCATGTACATGATCCTTATGAATGATGTCCGGAATGGACAGTCCCAGAGTCATCCATTCGCCCCGTCGCCTGGCGTTACTTATTTATATCTGAGGCCTCGAACACCACATAAATCTTGCGACAGGCCTCCAGCACTTCCCACGTGCCCTTGAAACCTGCCGGGATGACGAACCGGTCTCCGGCCCGCAGCGTTTTGGCGCGGCCCTGATCGTCGCGCAGCACCGACACGCCCTGCACGATCTCGCAGTACTCATGCTCGGTGTAGTTGACCTGCCATTGCCCGATCTCACCTTGCCAGACGCCGGCGTTCATCTGTCCGCAGGGGCTGTTGTAGTGGTTATAAAGGGTTTGTTGCGGATCGCCTTTGAACACCTTTTCCGGTGCTGGCCGGTAGTGCTCGGCGGCGGTGCTGGCTTCGCTGAAGTCGACAATGCTTTCGATGCTCATGATGGCGGGTCCTTCGGGCTGGAATGATGGAGTTTTGAGCGGCGTGGCGAGCAATAGTGCCCCCGTTTTGAGTCGTCTGACCGTTTAATAAAATCAACAAATGGCCGCATTAAGCGTTACGGGTGTCAAATATATTGGTTTTGCTACGCGGCTGGTTTAGGGTGGCGGTCACCCCGAAATTGCGAAATGTGTCTTTAATCAATCATGACACACGCCTGTTCAACAAGGAGGACATCTGCATGATCGCTCTGACCCGCGCCGACTGGGAAAAGCGTGCCCAGAACCTGAAGATCGAAGGTCGCGCCTTCATTCAGGGTGAGTACACACACGCTGCGTCCGACGAAACCTTTGAATGCATCAGTCCGGTGGATGGCCGCGTCCTGGCCAGTATTGCCAGTTGCGATGCTGCCGACGCCGAGCGGGCCATCGCCAGTGCTCGCAGCACCTTCAACTCGGGCGTCTGGTCGCGTCTGGCTCCGTCCAAACGCAAGGCGGCCATGATCCGTTTCGCAGGGCTGCTCAAGCAGAATGCCGACGAGCTGGCGCTGCTTGAAACGCTGGACATGGGCAAGCCGATCAGCGACTCGCTGGGTGTCGACATTCCAGGTGCCGCCAACGCGCTGAGCTGGAGTGGCGAGGCCATCGACAAGCTGTATGACGAAGTCGCTGCGACCCCCCATGACCAGTTGGGTCTCGTGACACGCGAGCCGGTCGGTGTGGTTGCTGCCATCGTGCCGTGGAATTTCCCGCTGATGATGGCCTGCTGGAAGCTCGGTCCTGCGCTGTCGACGGGTAACTCCGTAGTGCTCAAGCCTTCGGAAAAATCGCCACTGACGGCCATTCGTATTGCGCAACTGGCCATTGAGGCAGGTATTCCTGCAGGCGTGCTCAACGTGCTGCCAGGCTACGGTCACACCGTCGGCAAGGCGCTGGCGCTGCACATGGATGTGGACACCGTGGTGTTCACCGGTTCGACGAAGATCGCCAAGCAATTGATGATCTACTCCGGCGAATCGAACATGAAGCGTGTCTGGCTGGAAGCGGGCGGCAAGAGCCCGAACATCGTGTTTGCCGATGCGCCTGATCTGGAGGCCGCCGCCCACGCCGCGGCCAGTGCGATTGCCTTCAACCAGGGCGAGGTGTGCACGGCCGGGTCGCGTCTGTTGGTCGAGCGCTCCATCAAGGACCGGTTCCTGCCGCTGGTCATCGAAGCCCTCAAGGGCTGGAAGCCGGGCAACCCACTGGACCCTGCCACCAATGTCGGTGCGCTGGTCGATACCCAGCAGATGGACACCGTGCTGTCCTACATTGAGGCCGGTCATGCCGATGGCGCCAAACTGGTTGCGGGCGGCAAGCGCATCATGGAAGAAACTGGCGGCACCTATGTCGAGCCGACGATCTTCGATGGCGTGAACAACGCCATGCGAATCGCCCAGGAAGAAATCTTCGGGCCTGTGCTGTCGGTATTGACTTTCGATACCGCCGAAGAGGCCATCGAGATTGCCAACGACACGCAATACGGCCTGGCCGCTGCTGTCTGGACTTCCAACATCTCCAAGGCGCACCTGACCGCCAAGGCCCTGCGCGCTGGCAGCGTCTGGATCAATCAATACGACGGTGGCGACATGACCGCGCCGTTCGGTGGCTTCAAGCAGTCGGGCAACGGCCGTGACAAGTCACTGCACGCGTTCGATAAGTACACCGAGCTGAAAGCGACCTGGATCAAGCTGTAAGTCAGTTGTTCTCCTTAGGCGTCCCCGTTCAGCGCGGGGACGCTTGATCGTTCCCATGCTCTGCGCTCATCGTTATACATAAGTCCTCTTGGAGGAATACGATAATGATCGTTCCCACGCTCTGCGTGGTAACGCCTCCCAGGACGCTCCGCGTCCGCTTTTGAATGTGGCGTAGATGCGCGCCTAAGCTCCAGCGTTATCCACGTCATGCGCTCGGCTCACTGAATCCGCAATCTGTGCCATTTGTGACGCGGAGCGTCACGGGAGGCATGCCCACGCGGAGCGATGGGCACGATCAGTGTTGAGGCGGACTTGTGTATAACAATGAGTCCTCTGCGTGGTAACGCCGCCCAGGACGCTCTCGAATGTGACGCAAAGCGATGGGCACGATCAGCTTTCGGCTTTAATTCTTCACCCGCAGGAACACGGAAATGCGTTGGGGTACTTATTTCGCCGTTCTGGCCTCGATCCTGAGTGTCGGTCTGGCTATTGGCGTCAGTATGCCGCTGGTTTCGCTGAGGCTCGCGGACTGGGGATACGGCACGTTTGCCATTGGCGTGATGGCAGCGATGCCTGCGGTCGGGGTGCTGGTCGGCGCAGGCGTGGCCAGTGCGCTGGCCTCGCGGTTCGGGACGGCCAACCTGATGCGGCTTTGTCTGTGGAGCGGGGCGGTGTCAGTCGGGGCTTTGGCGTTGCTGCCGTACTACCCGGTCTGGCTGGTCCTGCGCCTGATGCTGGGGATGATCCTGACCATCGTTTTCGTGCTGGGTGAAAGCTGGATCAATCAGTTGGTGATCGAGCGCCTGCGCGGAAGACTGGTCGCGCTGTATGGCAGCACTTACGCGCTCAGTCAGTTGGCAGGCCCGCTGTTGCTGGGCGTCATCGGCACCGAGGCCGATTACGGTTTCTGGATTGGCGTGCTGCTGATGACATGCTCCCCGTTGCTCCTGTTGGGCCGAACCGGCGCACCTTCCACTGAGTCAGCCAGCGTGACCTTTGCCGACCTGCTCGGGTTCTGTCGCGGCATGCCTGCCATCGCGGGCGCTGTTGCGCTGTTTGCAGCGTTCGAGGCGCTGATCCTGACGCTGCTGCCGATCTACTGCATCCGGCATGGCTTCACGCCTGAAATCGCCTTGATGATGGTCAGTGCTGTCGTGGTCGGCGATGCGGTACTGCAACTGCCGATTGGTCTGCTGGCAGACAAGATCTCTCGCCGCACGCTGTTCACCGGCTGCGCGGGCGCACTGATGCTGTCCAGTCTGGCCATTCCAATGCTGGTCAACACCGTAGTGATCTGGCCGCTGTGGGTGCTGTTCGGTGCCAGCGCTGGCGGCCTGTTCACGCTGTCGTTGATTCTGATCGGCGAACGCTATCGCGACGATGCGCTGGTGCGGGCCAACGCGCACGTGGCTCAGCTCTGGGGTATCGGTTGTCTGCTCGGGCCTCTGGCCGCAGGCGCGGGCAGTCAGTGGATCAGCATCGATGCCTTGCCGCTGTTGATGGCGGCAGGAGCGTTCGGCCTGCTGGTCCTGACCATGAGGCGCGGGGCGTTTGGTGCGAGCGCTGCGCAGGCCTAGAGCATCCGCTCCAGCCCGATTGCCTTGCTCATCCAGGCGTTGAAGCGGCGCCACCAGTCGCCCGGCTCGGTGTACAGCGTGTGGATGACGCCATTGTCCTCGGTCACCCAGACCACCTTGCCGTCTTCCAGTTTCGCCTGGTAAGTGAGTGAAGGCGCCATACCCTGCAGCGTCAGTTCACGCAGCTCTTCTGCCAGCTCCGGGCTGTCGACCAGCACACCGACCTCTGTGTTCCACAGCACCGAACGCGGGTCGAAATTGAACGAGCCGACGAACACCTTGCGGCGATCGAAAATCATCGCCTTGCTGTGCAGGCTGGATTCGGAGCTGACCAGCGACTGGCTTTTCCTGAACAGGTGCGGACCGCTGCCGCGCATGGTTTCGACATCACCCGGCTGGCGGCGCAGTTCGAACAGCTTGACGCCATGTTCCAGCAGCGCCTTGCGATAAGGTGCATAACCTCCGTGCACGGCGGGTACATCGGTGGCTTCCAGCGAGTTGGTCAGCAGACTGACGTCCACACCCGCATCGGCGCGGCCGGTGAGGTACAGCAGACCTTCCTGACCCGGCACGAAGTAGGCCGAGATCAGCATCAGTTCCTTGCGGGTATTGAGCAGTTCCGGGGCAAGTTGTGTGGTCAGCAGCAGATGCGGGTCGGGTTCGCCCTGCGCGAGCACCTTGGTCGGCGCGTCCCACAATGCCTGGTTCCAGGCCCAGACCAGTTCGTTGAGCCAGGTCTTCATGCGCGGCTCGGTCTTGTAGGCCATCAGGCGCTCATACAGCGCCCTGTGCTGCTGATGCGCCTGCTCCAGCGAGTCCGTCAGCCGTTTTCGGGCCTTGGCCAGATCCTTGGTGTCCGGCAGGAAATACATGAAGTCATTGATCGGCTTGCTCAGCGTGCTGTTCCAGTACTGATCGAAGCTGTGTCCGAGCTGTTCGGCGACTGGTCCGACGCTGAGCATGTCGATGTCGGTGAAATTCAGGTTGGGCTCGGCATCGAAATACTCGTCACCCAGGTTGCGCCCGCCGACGATGGCCACGCTGTTGTCCGCCAGCCACAACTTGTTGTGCATGCGTCGATGCTGGCGCGAGAGATTCATCAGTCTGCCGAGGCTGCGGGTGATGCCCGTCTCGCGTCCCAGGTTCTGCGGATTGAACAGGCGAATCTGAATGTTCGGGTGCGCGGCGAGGGTGGCGATAGCCTGATCCAGGCCGTCGCTGGTGGTGTCGTCCAGCAGGATGCGCACGCGCACGCCACGGTCGGCGGCGTTGAGCAGTTCGTCGATCAGCGCCCGGGTGCTCAGGCCGTCATGGACGATGTAGTACTGCAGATCGAGGCTGCTTTTGGCATTGCGGATCAGCTCGGCGCGCGCCTTGAACGCGTCACTGCTGTCGGGCAGCAGGCGAAAGCCCGAGCGCCCTTCGTGAGGCTGCGCCATCGCCTGGATCGACCGGCCGAAGGCTGAGTCTGAAGACGCAATGGCCTGGCTTGGCTCACCGAGTGGTGCTTGATGTGCGCAACCGCTGACGCACAGCGCAACCAGCAGGGAAAAGGGCAAGGCCCATGAGTTCTTCAAATTGATATCCACAACCAGGCTTGGCTCGACTTGGCGATAAGACCGGCAAAAGCGGGAAAAATTTGCCAACGTCAGTCATTTTGCGCAATCAGCTGCGAGATCGTCTCGCCAACGATGCGTACTGCGCTCTCGATTTTCGGTGTCGGCTTGGCAGCGTAGTTCATGCGCAGGCAATTGCGGTACTTGCCCGAGGCGGAAAAGATACTGCCCACCGCGATCTGTACGTTCTTGCTCAGCAGTGCGCGATTGAGGCGCACAGTGTCGAAGTCCTCGGCCAGTTCCACCCACAGCATGAAGCTGCCCTGCGGACGGCTGACCCGCGTGCCCTGCGGAAAATAGCGCATGACCCAATCGATCATCACGTCGCGGCTGCGCTGGTACTGCGTGCGCATGCGGCGCAGGTGCGGTTCGTAATGCCCGCCTTCGATGAAGTCGGCAATCGCCAGTTGCGGCTGCGGCGCGGTCGAGCCGGTGCCGATGTATTTCATGTGCAACACCCGCTCCAGGTAACGGCCCGGCGCGACCCAGCCGATGCGCAAACCCGGCGCGAGGGTCTTGGAAAACGAACTGCACAGCAACACGCGGCCGTCTTCGTCGAAAGACTTGATGGTACGCGGGCGCGGGTACGAGAAGGACAGATCGCCGTACACATCGTCTTCGATGATTGCCACGTCGAAGCGCTGCGCCAGCATCAACAGGGCTCGCTTGCGCTCTTCCGGCATCACGTAGCCCAATGGATTGTTGCAGCTGGGCGTCAGCTGAATCGCCTTGATCGGCCATTGCTCCAGTGCCAGCTCCAGTGCTTCAAGGCTGATGCCTGTCAGCGGGTCGGTGGGGATTTCCAGCGCCTTCATGCCCAGGCCCTTGAGGGTCTGCATGGCGCCGAAAAAGCTCGGCGAATCCACCGCCACGATGTCGCCGGGCGAGCAGACGGCGCGGATGCTTGCCGACAGCGCTTCGTGACAGCCCGAGGTAATGATCAAGTCATTGGCGGTCAGGTTGCAGCCGGAGTCGAGCAACAGGCGTGCGATCTGTTCGCGAAGTGTATGCACGCCATGGATGTTGTCGTAATACAGACCGGGCATGTCCTGATGGCGACTCAACTGACCCAGCGCGCGCATCAGCGGTTTCAGGGTCGGGCTGGACACGTCCGGCATCCCGCGCCCCAGTTGGGTGACCGCCTCACGAGGCGATACCCGGATCAGGTCCAGCACCTGATCCCACTGCGAGATATCCACAGGCCGCTGCACCGGACGCCCTACCACGGGAAGCGCCGGAGCCTGACGGGAAGCCGAAACGAAATAGCCTGATTTGGGTTTCGGTGTGGCCAGCCCGCTGTCCTCCAGCACTCTGTATGCCTGCTGCACTGTACTCAGGCTGACGCCATGTTCAACGCTGAGCGCGCGCACGGAAGGCAGACGGTCACCGGGGCGATAGAAACCCTTTTCGATCCGCGAGCCCAGCATTTCGGCAAGGTTGACGTACAGGGTCATGGCGTACTCTCGGTTGAGTGCTTTTTTGAGAACCATACAGATGGTGCGAAAATACAGCATTCAGAGATCGTTTTGAATCTCCTGTATGGAAAATATAAGAGGATTTTGAATCTGTATTGGTTTGGCAATCCCCGTCATCATGGATTCACGCTCACCACTCAAGCGTTGGGAACGATCGTTGTCAGGGCTGGTGTGTTGAGCGATGGAAACCCACCCCGATGGAGGAACCGGAAATGAACGGGTTCAGCGACGTACGATTAGCGTTTCACAGCCAGGAACTGAACGAGAGCCAGCCAGTGATGTTCAAGGCCGTTCAGAACAACCGCGTCTGCGTGCCGACAGGCATTAGCCGCTGGGCGCTGTATCGTCATCGCTGGACATCGCGCCGCGCATTGCTGGAACTGACGGATGACCAGCTTCGCGATATCGGCATCGACTTTCGGCAGGCCAGGGTCGAGGCAATGAAGTCTTTCTGGAGGGAATAGCGCGGGTCAACGCAGCTCTTTCAAACGGTGCCAGAGCATGCCCAGCGCCAGCAGCGGCGAGCGCAGGTGTTTGCCGCCGGGAAAGGTCATGTGCGGGACCTTCGCGAACAGTTCGAAGCCATCGCTGTGCTGTCCGGCGATGGCTTCGGCCAACAGGCGGCCCGCCAGGTGCGTGGCGTTCACGCCGTGGCCGGAATAGGCCTGGGCGTAGTACACGTTTGGCTGATCCCTTAGCCGACCGATCTGCGGCAGGCGATTGGCCCCTATGCCGATCATGCCGCCCCACTGATAATCGATCTTCACGCCAGCCAGTTGCGGGAACACCTCCAGCATTTTCGGTCGCATGTAAGCGGCAATGTCCTGCGGGTCACGGCCCGAATAATGACAGGCACCGCCGAACAGCAGGCGCCGGTCAGCGGAAAGCCGGTAGTAATCCACCGTCACGCGCTGGTCGCAGACCGCCATGTCCTGCGGCAGCAGTTCATTGGCTTGCGCCGGGCTCAAGGGTTCGGTCGCGATGATGTAGCTGCCTGCGGGCAGTACCTTGCCGCTGATCTCCGGGTTGAGGTCCTTCAGGTAAGCGTTGCAGCCCAGCACCAGAGTCTTGGCCAGCACCAAGCCCTGCGCGGTGTGCACCTTGACCTGCGGGCCGTAGTCGATGCGCGTCACCTCGGAATGTTCGAACAACTGCACACCCAGCGACTTCGCCACCGCAGCTTCGCCCAACGCCAGATTCAAGGGATGCAAATGCCCCGAGCCCATGTCGATCAGGCCGCCGACATAACGATCCGAGCCGACCACGCTGCGCATCTGGTCAGGCGGCACCAGTTTCAGCTCATGCCGATATCCCAAGCTGCGCAGCTCTTCGGCGTCTTCGGCCAGATGAGTCATGTCACGCGGTTTGTTGGCCAGGTCGCAGTAACCCCACTTCAACGCGCAATCGATGCCATGCCTTTTAACCCGCTGGCGCACGATTTCGACCGCTTCGATGCCCATCAGCTTGAGCTGACGCACCCCGTCGTTACCGATGACATGGGCGAACTGCTCGACGCCATGCCCAACGCCGCGAATCAACTGACCGCCATTGCGCCCGCTGGCGCCCCAGCCGATCCTGCGCGCTTCCAGCAACGCCACGCTCAAACCGCGCTCGGCCAGTTCTATGGCCGTGTTGAGCCCGGAGAACCCGCCGCCGACCACGCACACATCGACCTTCACCTCGCCTTGCAATGCCGGATGATCCGGTTGCGGATGGCTGCTGGCGGCGTAGTACGAAGCGGTGTGCGAGTCTTGATGGGTAGGGTGCTGAACGCGGGCGTTCATGGACATGTCCTGTTGGCGGCGCTGTGAAGTCTCGGCAGGATAAGCTGCTGTCACGGACCTGCCAACTCAGGCAAAATCCCTGCATTGTGTCCGGGTGATTGTTTCAATGAGCTGCAACCTTCAGAAAGTCCGCGAGCTGCGCCGCCAGATTCCCTCGTTCGAGTGCGTGCCTGGCTGCCACGACTGCTGCGGTCCGGTCACCACCTCGTCCGAAGAAATGGCCCGCCTGCCGCGCAAGACTGCCGCCGAGCAGGAAGCGGCATTGAACGAGCTGAACTGTGTGCACCTCGGGCCTCAGGGCTGCACGGTGTACGACGAGCGTCCGCTGATCTGCCGCCTGTTCGGCACCACTGAAACCCTGCCATGCCCCAACGGCCGCCGCCCTGTCGAACTGATCCATCCCCGGGTCGAAAAACAGGTCCACACCTACATTGCTTCGACCCGACAGGTGCTGGTGTAGCGGGTCGGCTCAGTCGGCAATCGGCAGGTTCAGGCTCTCTTTCACTTCTTCCATCACGATGTAGCTCTTGGACTCGCGCACGTGCGGCAGCTTGAGCAGGATGTCGCCCAGCAGTTTCCGGTAGGACGCCATCTCGGAAATGCGCGCTTTCACCAGATAGTCGAAGTCGCCCGACACCAGATGACACTCCAGCACGTGGGGCAATTTCAGCACCGCGCGGCGGAACTCCTCGAATGTGTCGCCGGACTTGTAATCCAGGCTGATCTCCACGAATACCAGCAGGCTGGCCTTGAGGCTTTGCGGGTTCAGCCGGGCGTTGTAGCCCATGATGATGCCTTCGCGCTCCAGCCTGCGGACCCGTTCGGTGCAGGGTGTGGTCGACAGGCCGACCCGCTCGCCCAGTTCGGTGAACGAGATGCGTCCATCCGCCTGCAGGATTCGCAGGATATTGCGATCAATCTTGTCCAGCTCACGTTTTGACTGGTGTTGGGTGCGCAAGGTTGATATCCCCTCTACGAAAGCGATCTTTGCCGTGGATTACCTCCGAATATAGGCATTTATACAGTTAAAAGCACTGCTCGATGCTCAATATACTGGCCACATCCTTGCTTAAAACTTCAAAACGTCAGCGGATATCCGCGATGAGGTCATCGACATGCGCGTTCTGGTCCTTGGTAGTGGTGTGATCGGTATAACCAGTGCCTATTATCTGGCGCGGTCAGGCTTTCAGGTCACGGTGGTCGACCGTCAGCCTGCTGCCGCCATGGAAACCAGTTTTGCCAACGCCGGTCAGGTCTCGCCGGGCTACGCGTCGCCGTGGGCTGCGCCGGGTGTGCCGCTCAAGGCGATCAAGTGGCTGTTGCAACGCCACGCCCCGCTGGCGATCAAGGCCACGGCCGATATCGATCAATACCTGTGGATGGCGCAGATGCTGCGCAACTGCACGGCCAGCCGGTATGCCGTGAACAAGGAGCGTATGGTGCGTCTGTCCGAGTACAGCCGCGACTGTCTCGACGAGTTGCGTCTGGAAACCGGCATCGCTTACGAAGGCCGCAGCCTGGGCACCACCCAGTTGTTCCGCACTCAGGCGCAACTCGATAACGCCGCCAAGGATATTGCCGTGCTCGAGCAGTCCGGCGTGCCTTACGAGTTGCTCGACCGCGAAGGCATCGCCCGCGTCGAACCCGCGCTGGCGGGCGTGACCGGAATACTCAGCGGTGCGCTGCGCCTGCCCAACGACCAGACCGGCGATTGCCAACTGTTCACCACGCGTCTGGCCGAAATGGCCGAGAAACTGGGCGTCGAATTCCGTTACGGGCAGAGCATCGAGCGTCTGGATTTTGCCGGTGACCGCATCAACGGTGTGTGGATCGACGGCAAGCTGGAAACCGCTGACCGCTATGTGCTTGCGCTGGGCAGCTACTCGCCGAAGCTGCTCAAGCCGCTGGGCATCAAGGCTCCGGTCTATCCGCTCAAGGGCTACTCGCTGACCATTCCGATCACCAATGCGGACATGGCGCCGACCTCGACCATTCTCGACGAGACCTACAAGGTCGCGATCACCCGTTTCGACAACCGCATCCGCGTCGGCGGCATGGCTGAAATCGCCGGTTTTGACCTGTCGCTCAACCCGCGTCGGCGCGAAACACTGGAGATGATCGTCGGTGACCTCTATCCTCAGGGCGGCGACCTGACCCAGGCCAGTTTCTGGACCGGGCTGCGTCCCACCACGCCGGATGGCACGCCGATCGTGGGTGCCACGCCGTTCCGCAACCTGTTCCTCAACACCGGCCACGGCACGTTGGGCTGGACGATGGCGTGCGGTTCCGGCCGTTTGCTCGCCGATCTCATGGCCCGCAAGACACCCCAGATCAGTGCCGAAGGCCTTGATATCTCTCGCTATGGCAGTACCCAGGAGAACGCAAAGCATGTCAATCCAGCGCCAGCTCACCAATGAGCGCATGAGTCAGATCGTCGTCCACAACGGCACCGTCTATTTGTCGGGCCAGGTGGGTGATGACATGACCGCCGGTGTCGAGAAGCAGACCCAGGAAACGCTGGACAGCATCGAGCGTCTGCTCGATCTGGCAGGCACCGACAAGACCCGTATCCTGTCCGTGACCATTTACCTGAAAGACATCGATGCCGACTTCGCAGGCATGAACAGCGTGTGGGACAAGTGGCTGCCAAAAGGCGTCGCCCCGGCCCGCGCTACCGTCGAAGCCAAGTTGTGCGAACCGGAAATTCTGGTCGAGCTGTCGGTGGTCGCTGCACTGCCATAACGTTTCCCTGGCCCGGCGACGCACCCTCGGCGTCGGGCTTTTTTACAACCTCTTCAGGCAATACCTTTCTCATGCGTCCAGCTCGCGCCCTTGTCGATCTTCAAGCCCTGCGTCACAACTACCAGTTGGCCCGCGAAAGCACCGGCGCCAAAGCGCTCGCCGTGATCAAGGCCGATGCCTACGGCCATGGTGCCGTGCGTGTCGCGCAGGCGCTGGAATCGATGGCGGACGGGTTTGCAGTGGCCTGCATCGAAGAGGCGCTGGAACTGCGTGCTGCCGGTATCACCGCGCCGATTTTGCTGCTGGAAGGTTTTTTCGAGGCTGATGAGCTGGCGCTGATTGCTCAACATGACCTGTGGACGGTCGTGCACTCGATGTGGCAGCTGGAGGCGGTCGAGCAGGCACGTCTCGCCAGGCCCATCATGGTGTGGCTCAAGCTGGACACCGGCATGCACCGTGTCGGCCTGCATCCGTCGGAGTACCGCAGCGCGTATCAGCGTCTGCTGGCAACCGGCAAGGTGGCCAGGATTGTGCTGATGAGCCATTTTTCGCGTGCCGACGAATTGAACTGTTCGACCAGCGATGATCAGGTCGCGGTGTTTGAAGCGGCTCGTGAGGGACTCGCGGCAGAGACCAGCCTGAAAAACTCGCCCGCCGTACTGGGCTGGCCGACCATCCACAGTGACTGGGTACGGCCCGGCATCATGCTCTATGGCGCCACGCCGTTCGGCGAGTCGCAGCCGCTGGCGGATCGCCTGCAACCGGTCATGACGCTGGAATCGAAGATCATCAGCGTCCGCGAGCTGGCTGCAGGTGAGCCTGTGGGTTACGGCGCTACCTTCGTGACGGATCGTCCTTCGCGCATTGGCGTTGTGGCCATGGGTTACGCCGACGGTTACCCGCGTCAGGCGCCGACCGGAACACCGGTATTCATCGACGGCCAGCCCTCCAGGCTGGTAGGCCGGGTGTCTATGGACATGCTGGGCGTCGACCTGACCGGTCTGCCTCAGGCAGGTCTGGGCAGTCGCGTCGAACTCTGGGGCAAGAACGTGCTGGCCAGCGACGTAGCCGCGCACGCGGGCACCATTCCCTATCAGATCTTCTGCAATCTGCGCCGAGTGCCGCGAGTCTATTCCGAAGGCTGAGCCGTAACGCCTTTCAACAGCCACCGCCCCTCATGGCCCGGTCGCCGGTCGAGTGTTGTAAATATCGAACGCTGTGCCATCATGGCGTTCATAACAACCTGACCTGACTGAATCCGGGGGAATACCGCATTGGACGTGGGTGAACGACTGCAATCGATCCGCAAGCTCAAGGGCCTGTCCCAGCGTGAACTCGCCAAGCGTGCAGGCGTGACCAACAGCACCATTTCCATGATCGAGAAAAACAGCGTCAGCCCGTCGATCAGCTCCCTGCGCAAGGTGCTGGGCGGTATTCCCATGTCGATGGTCGAATTCTTTTCCGAAGAAATCGAAGCCGAAAATCCGACTCAGGTGGTTTACAAGGCCAGCGAACTGATCGATATCTCGGACGGTGCGGTGACCATGAAGCTGGTCGGCAAATCGCATCAGGGCCGTGCCATTGCGTTTCTGACCGAGACCTACCCGCCGGGTGCCGACACGGGTGAGGAAATGCTGGTTCATGAGGGTGAGGAAACCGGAATCATCGTCGAAGGGCGCCTGGAACTGGTGGTCGGTCTGGACACCTACATCCTCGAGGTCGGCGATAGCTATTACTTCGAAAGCACCCGTCCGCACCGTTTTCGCAATCCGTTCGACGCTCCGGCGCGACTAATCAGCGCAGCCACCCCTGCCAACTTCTGACCGCCGTTGATCCGCAGGCCCCGTTTTCAGGCGTTTTGCGGCGTTGTGGCGGCGGATTGTGTTCGTCGCCGAACGCATCTTTCCGACTGCGGGCGCATGTCGGCCCCGCCAGCTGACCGCTATACTTTTTCAGCCTGCCAGCCCGTTCCCGCAGGTGTGATCCAGTCACCTTGAGGGTGTTAGCGTGAACCTGACAAACAAGCTTCTGGCCGTCGCTGCGGCGCTGGCATTCTGGGCATTCAACGCTCAGGCGGCGAGCAATGAAGAGATCGCCAGACGGCTTGAGCCGGTCGGGCAGGTCTGTATTCAGGGCAAGGAATGTCCGGGAGTGCAGGTTGTCGGCTCGGCTGGAGGCGGTGGTGGAAGATCTGCGGACGATGTGATTGCCAAACACTGCACCGTTTGCCACAGCGGCGTCATGCCCAATGCGCCGAAAATCGGCGACACGACAGCCTGGACCGAGCGCTCCCAGAAAGAAGGCGGCCTTGACGGCCTGCTGGCCAAGGCCATCACCGGCATCAACGCCATGCCGCCCAAGGGCACCTGTGGCGATTGCTCTGATGAAGAACTCAAGGCTGCGATTCAGAAGATGTCCGGGTTGAAGTAATCATGCTTGTTAATCGTGCTGATCGTGCCCATGTTGGGAACGAGCCGCACGGTTAATCACACCCCACGCAGCACTTTCCCGCCCGCACCTGTCCAAGCTGCATCCAATAACAAATCAGGAGAGCTGGGATGCCGCAGTCCTGTTCCATCGAGCAAGCCGTTGATCATGTTCTTTCGCAGTTGCCCGAGCACATTCATCTCGGCATGCCGCTGGGGTTAGGCAAGCCCAACCGTTTCGTCAATGCGCTGTATCAACGGGTCAGTGAATTACCCGAGCGGCGGCTGACCATCTACACCGCGTTGAGTCTGGGCCGCCCGACACCGGGCGAAGGTTTGCAGGCGCGCTTTCTTGAGCCATTTCTGGAACGCACCTTCGGTGATTATCCCGAACTCGACTTTCTGGCCGCACTGCGTCGCGACAGCCTGCCGGGCAACATCCGTGTCCAGCAGTTTTTCATGCAGCCAGGCAGCCTGCTCAACAGCGAGTCCGCCCAGCAAGACTACGTCAGCAGCAATTACAGTCACGCGGCCCGCGACATCAATGCCTGCGGCCTGAACCTTGTCGCGCAGTTGGTGGCACGTGACGATCAACGGCCCGGCAAGCTGAGCCTCAGTTGCAACCCGGACGTGACCCTCGACCTGCTGCCGATGATCGCCAAGCGCCGTGCGGCGGGCGAGACCATTCTGATACTTGGGCAGGTGCACGCGGATTTGCCCTACATGCCCGGCGACTCGGAACTGGATAGCGTGGCGTTCGACCTGCTGCTGGACGAAGAAGAGCGCAGCACGCTGTTCTCCACCCCGAACATGCCGGTGGGTTATCAGGACCATTTGATCGGCTTGCACACCAGCACCCTGGTGCGTGATGGTGGCACGCTGCAAATCGGCATCGGCTCTATGGGCGATGCGCTGACCGGCGCATTGCTGGCCCGTCAGGCGGACAACGAAACCTGGCGCGCATTGCTGGCCGAGTTGAACATGAGCAACTGGCAGACCCTGATCGATCGGGAAGGCGGTATGCAGCCCTTTGCCAGCGGTCTGTACGGTTGCAGCGAAATGTTCGTCAACGGTCTGCTGGTGCTGGCCGATGCCGGGATCATCCGGCGCAAGGTCTATCCTGACGCCGAGCTGCAGCGGCTGGCCAACATGGGCACGCTGGATGAAAACGCCCATCCCGATGGCGTCGTGGTGCACGGTGGCTTCTTCCTCGGCCCGACCAGCTTCTACGAGCGACTGCGCGAGCTGCCTGCCGAACGGCTGGCGCAATTCAACATGACCGCCATCAGCTACATCAACGAACTGTATGGCCATGAAGAACTCAAGCGCTTGCAGCGTCGTGATGCGCGGTTCATCAACAGTGCCTTTACCGTCACGCTGATGGGCGCTGCGGTGGCCGATCAGCTGGAAGATGGACGTGTTATCAGTGGTGTAGGCGGGCAGTACAACTTCGTCGCTCAGGCCCATGCACTGGAAGACGCCCGCTCGACTCTGATGCTGCGCAGCTGGCGTGAGTCGGGTGGCGAGACCACCTCCAATATTGTCTGGGAATACGGCCACACGACCATTCCCCGGCACCTGCGCGACATCGTTGTGACCGAATATGGCATCGCCGACTTGCGGGGTCAGACGGATGCGACTGTCATCGAGCGGCTGTTGAACATCAGTGACTCGCGCTTTCAAGGTGGCCTGATCGAACAGGCACAAAAGGCTGGCAAACTGCCGAAGAATTTCAGCCTGGATCCGCGCTTTACGCAGAACACGCCGGAGCGCCTGCAGGACATTGCGTCACGCTATCCTGCGCTGTTCACCGAATACCCGCTGGGCTGCGACTTCACCCCGCAGGAACGCGACCTGCTGAGAGCGTTGAACTGGCTGAAGGGAAAATTCAAGATCACCGAGATTCTTGAGCTGGGCAAGGCCACGCTCGACGCGCCGGAGCCTGATGCGTACAGGGAGCATCTGCAGCGCATGCAGCTTGATCAGCCTCAGGGATTGCGCGAAGAGCTGTATCAAAGGCTGCTGCTGGCCGGATTGCAGAACACAGCCCAATGATCGTTCCCACTCTGCGCTCATCGTTATACACAAGTCTGCCCCAACACTGATCGTGCCCATCGCTCCGCGTGGGCATGCCTCCCGTGACGCTCCGCG
>NZ_JARVSO010000035.1:0-80421 GCF_030209155.1 Pseudomonas sp. fls2-241-TYG-175
CTGATCGTTCCTACGCTCCGCGTGGGAATGCCGCTCAGAACGCTCCGCGTCCGCTTTTAAGGGCACATACGCTCCATTAACCCAACAAAAAGCCCGGCATCTCTGCCGGGCTTTTTGCATTACCGATGCGGCTTAAGGCACCAGCTTGTCCAGCAACGCCTTGTCACGCACTGCGCCTTTGTCGGCACTGGTTGCCAGCAGGGCGTAGGCCTTGAGGGCAGTGGTCACTTTGCGAGGGCGCGACTCGACCGGCTTCCAGCCTTTCTTGTCCTGCTCGGCACGGCGCTCGGCCATTTCAGCGTCGTCGATCAACAGATTGATCGAGCGGTTCGGAATGTCGATCAGCACCTTGTCGCCATCGCGCACCAGACCGATTGCGCCACCAGCAGCGGCTTCAGGCGATGCGTGGCCGATGGACAGACCCGAAGTGCCGCCCGAGAAGCGACCGTCGGTGAGCAGCGCACAATCCTTGCCCAGACCTTTGGACTTCAGGTACGACGTCGGATAGAGCATTTCCTGCATGCCCGGACCGCCTTTCGGGCCTTCATAGCGGATGATCACGATGTCGCCAGCCTTCACTTCGTCAGCGAGGATGCCGCGCACAGCGCTGTCCTGGCTTTCGAAAATCTTGGCATTGCCTTCGAACACGTGAATCGACTCATCGACACCTGCGGTTTTCACTACGCAGCCATCCAGCGCGATGTTGCCGTACAGCACGGCCAGGCCGCCTTCCTGCGAGTAAGCGTGCTCAACGCTACGGATGCAGCCGTTTTCACGGTCGTCATCCAGACTTTCCCAGCGGGTCGACTGGCTGAACGCGGTTTGCGTCGGGATGCCTGCCGGGCCTGCCTTGAAGAAGGTGTGAACCGCTTCGTCGTCAGTCTGGGTGATGTCCCACTTCGCGATGCCTTCGGCCAGGGTCTTGCTGTGCACGGTCGGCAGATCTGTGTGCAACAGACCGCCGCGCGCCAGCTCGCCAAGGATGCTGAAAATCCCGCCTGCGCGGTGCACGTCTTCCATGTGGTACTTCTGGATGTTCGGCGCGACCTTGCAGAGCTGCGGCACCTTGCGCGACAGACGGTCGATGTGGCGCAGGTCGAAGTCGATCTCGGCTTCCTGAGCGGCGGCGAGCAAGTGCAGGATGGTGTTGGTCGAGCCGCCCATGGCGATGTCCAGCGTCATGGCATTCTCGAACGCCTTGAAGTTGGCAATGTTGCGCGGCAGCACCGAGTCATCGTTTTGGGTGTAGTACTGTCTGCACAGGTCGACAATGGTGCGGCCCGCCTGCAGGAACAATTGCTCACGGTCACTGTGAGTGGCGAGCGCGGAACCGTTGCCCGGCAACGCCAGACCCAGTGCTTCGGTCAGGCAGTTCATCGAGTTGGCGGTGAACATGCCCGAGCACGAACCGCATGTCGGGCAGGCGCTGCGTTCGTATTCGGCGACTTTTTCATCGCTGGCAGTCGAGTCGGCGGCAATGACCATGGCATCGACAAGGTCCAGGCCATGGCTGGCCAGTTTGGTCTTGCCGGCTTCCATCGGTCCGCCGGACACGAAAATCACCGGAATGTTGAGGCGCAACGACGCCATCAGCATGCCAGGGGTGATCTTGTCGCAGTTGGAGATACAGACAATGGCGTCCGCGCAGTGGGCGTTGACCATGTACTCCACGGAATCGGCAATGATTTCGCGGCTCGGCAGCGAATACAGCATGCCGTCATGGCCCATGGCGATGCCGTCATCCACCGCAATGGTGTTGAATTCCTTGGCCACGCCACCGGCGCGTTCGACTTCGCGGGCTACCAGTTGACCCATGTCTTTCAGGTGCACGTGGCCCGGTACGAACTGGGTGAAGGAGTTGGCGATGGCGATGATCGGTTTCTTGAAATCTTCGTCCTTCATGCCCGTGGCGCGCCAGAGGGCACGAGCGCCGGCCATGTTGCGGCCGTGGGTGGACGTTTTCGAGCGGTAATCAGGCATTGGAGCACTCCGGCAAAAATAAGGCTGATCAGGAAGGGAGTGAGCTTCTATTGACGTCGCTCGCAGGCGGCAGTGACCGGATGCAGCGAAGAAACCGAAAACCACGGGATCACCGTGTACTCGGCCTGAGCTCATAAACCCGCCGGGGGATGACTGGCGATGAATAGGAGCGATTCTACACCGCTCACGCAGTGTTGGCATGAATGAAGCTTAAGATGATGGGTTGCAGCGGGTGATGCCGTAAGGTGCAAGTCACTGAGTTGAGTGAGTGAGGAGTTTCTTTTGTAAGGTTTTTCTGAAAACGACCCATGCCGTTTTTATGGATATGTTGTGTCGATAGCATGGCCTGTCAATTGGGCCACTCCTGCGGTGAGTGGTCAATCTCGAGAGGTCAGCGTGAATAGTGAAATGTTTGGTATTACGGGTTTAAAAGCGGTTTGTGGAGCCTGCAACAAAGAGTTTTCTCTCAGCAGGAGGCGTCAACGTGAATTGTTCGAAAAAAAGAGCATCGTGTGCGCATCGTGTCGGAGCATTCAGATATTGTCTCAAGAGCAGATTGAAGCGTTAAGAGGCAAGGGCAATCCCGGACTTGAATATGAAGCCATGATGGGGTTCTTTGGAGTTGTCAGTGTTTTTTATCACGGTTCGTTAGTAAGGGATCTGGTGCAGGGTAGCCTCTCTATAAGGCCAGTCGACTTCATCCTGGCCTCATCAAGTCTGACCATTGGTATTCTTCTGGTAGGCGTTATTTTAAGGCGCGCGACTCGTGAAATTAAAGTCGAACTGACACGTCATCATGTTAATTAAATACACTGGAGATGATAGGCCAAAGCAGATTTTTTGGACTGGCATCCAGGACTTAATAGCGCCGACGTCTCTCTGTGCCTTGAAGCCCACAGCTGCATCAACGAATGCATTGGTCCAACAGAACATCATTTAAATAAAAACTGCCTACAGGGCCCTGTCGGCAGTTTTTAAATCAGACGTTATTGATCAACGATTCACAATTGTCTGAATCTGATGCAGGTAAGTTTCACCGGCAACAGGTTGCAGCACGAGTGCGTCCTTGTTCCAGGCGGAAGGCAGGCGGCTGATTTCTTCGAAATAATCAGCTACCTGGCCGCGTTGATCTTCAGGCACCAGGTCCAGCATGTATTCCAGACCACCCGGTTTGCCCAGGAATTCACCCAGTACATAACCGGTGCGAGTCCAGTCATGGTTCTCATGGAAAATGCGATCGGTTGGAGCGGCAGGCTGCTCTGGCACATAAAGAATGTACTGGCCTTCCGGGCCGCGGATCACAAACAGGCGAATCAGAGTGGCACCGCCGTGAAGCGGCATAACGAAACGACCGATGGTGATGCCGTCTTCATCGGAGGCGACTGGAGCATTGATGACTTGCTGGATAAGGTCTGCGCCTTCCGGAGAAAGCAGACCTTTGGACAGCTGGTCAGCAGACATCCTGTTCAGGTCGTCGCGGATGTAGTCAACGTATTTAGAGTCAGTCATGATTTAAATCCATTTAAATTAAACAAAGTCCATTTTGAGTGTTGTCCTGATTCGCATCTTGTTGGTGTTTGCTGACAGGACGGTGACAATTTATCAGTGCGCAAAGACGACGTGCGATACATGTTTATCGCGTCTGAAGAGGGGTGTATCGAGATGTTTTTTCAATAGCGGGCGATCAGCTCAAGACAGGCTTGAGCTGACATCGTGCACCGGGTCGGAGTAGAGCCGACCCGGTCAGTCGATCAACTGTTGGGCAACAGTCGGCAGGTGATGCTCTTGATATAGCGCGTCTCTGCAATTGCAGGATGCACCGGATGATCCGGGCCCTGGCCACCACGTTCCAGCAGCTGAATATTGCGGTCCAGATGGCGGGCGCTGGTCAGCAGAATGTTTTGCAGGTCGTCTTCCGGTAGGTGCATCGAGCACGAGGCGCTGACCAGAATACCGTCCTTGGTGAGCAGGCGCATGGCTTGCTCGTTCAGGCGGCGGTAGGCACCTTCACCGTTTTTCATGTCCTTCTTGCGCTTGATGAACGCAGGCGGGTCGGCCACGATTACGTCGAAACGCTCTTCGCTTGCCTTCAATTCTTTAAGCGCCTCGAACACGTCACCTTCGATGCAGGTCAGCTTCTCGGCAAAACCGTTCAGGGCGGCATTGCGTTCCACGCCGTCAAGGGCAAAGGAGGACGCATCGACGCAGGTGACATCGCTGGCGCCGAACGCAGCAGCCTGGATACCCCAGCCGCCGATGTAGCTGTACAAGTCCAGCACGCGCTTGCCTTTGACGTAAGGTGCCAGGCGCGCACGGTTCATGCGGTGATCGTAGAACCAGCCAGTCTTCTGGCCAGCCATGACCGGCGCTTCGAACTGCACGCCGTTCTCCTCCAGCGCGACCCATTCCGGAACCAGACCGAACACGGTCTCGACATAGCGATTCAGGCCTTCGGCATCGCGGGCGGCCGAGTCGTTCTTGAACAGGATGCCGCTTGGCTTGAGCACCTGGACCAGCGCGGCGATCACATCGTCCTTATGGTGTTCCATGGTGGCCGAGGCCATTTGCACGACGAGGATGTCACCGAAACGATCCACCACCAGACCCGGCAGCAGGTCCGAGTCGCCATAGACCAGGCGATAGAACGGTTTGTCGAACAGGCGATCACGCAGCGACAGCGCTACGTTCAGGCGATGAACCAGCAGTGACTTGTCCAGCGGCAACTTGACGTCGCGCGACAGCAGACGCGCGCAGATCAGGTTGTTGGGGCTCATGGCGACGATGCCCAGCGGCTTGCCGCCGGCGGCTTCGAGAATGGCTTGATCGCCAGCTGCAAAACCGTGAAGAGGGGTGGCGGCTACATCGATTTCATTGCTGTAGACCCACAGATGGCCGGCGCGCAGGCGACGGTCGGCGTTGGCTTTGAGGCGCAAGCTAGGCAGGGACATGACGTCGCTCCGGAAAAAAGAGCGGGATTATAGCGCGTCATCCCGGTTGCGCGCCGGGATGACGAGAATTAACACGGTCGTTTATGCCGACAGCGCTTCAATCAGCTTGCTATTGAATGCCGGAATGTCATCGGGCTGGCGGCTGCTGATCAGCTTGCCGTCGGTGACCACTTCCTGGTCAACCCAGTTGGCGCCAGCATTCACCAGATCGTCTTTCAATGTCTTGAAGCTGGTCATGGTCTTGCCTTTGACCAGGCCTGCGGAGATCAGCAACCAGCCGCCGTGGCAGATAACCGCCAGTGGTTTGCCGGATGCGCTGGCATCCTTGACGATCTGCTGTGCGTCACTGTCCACGCGGATAGTGTCGGAGTTCTGCACACCGCCCGGCAGGACGATGCCGTCATAGTTGCTCGCGTTGGCGGCCTTGAACGTGCCGTCCACCGGAAAGTCGTCAGCCGGTTTGTCATGATTCCAGCCTTTGACGTTGCCGTCCTGGCTG
This sequence comes from Pseudomonas sp. fls2-241-TYG-175, assembly GCF_030209155.1. Taxonomy (NCBI): domain Bacteria; kingdom Pseudomonadati; phylum Pseudomonadota; class Gammaproteobacteria; order Pseudomonadales; family Pseudomonadaceae; genus Pseudomonas; species Pseudomonas sp. fls2-241-TYG-175. Next base: position 5,428 of record NZ_JARVSO010000035.1, read on the forward strand.
GAAAGGATTTCTACGGTGGCACCCGCTTGCTCCAGAGCTTCCCTTGGGCCGGTCAGTTCGACCTGCTCGAAACCATCCGTTACAAGAATCGCGATGCGTTTACCATTCAGTGCGTTTGACATGGGGTCCTCCAGTCTCGTGCCTAGGGATGGCGCATTGCTGGCCTTTATGAGGCCAAGCCTGCGTCGGTTACACAGAGTCCGAAGCTGTCTGTAAGCCAAAGTTCCGAGAAAATCAGCAACGAAGGTGATGGACCGTTGCCTGATGAGGGGGCAGAATCCCGTTATGCCTTCGAGTAAAGACCTATGCCTCCAGAGCTAACATCCGAGCAGATCCAGCAAGCGTTGCAGGGCATCAGCGTGCCCCCGCAGCCGCAGATCATGGTGGATCTGCAGATGGAACAGTACATGCCAGACCCTGATCTGGGCGTGATTGCGCGGCTGATCGCTCAGGATCCGGGCCTGTCCGGGGCGTTGCTGAAAATCGTCAACTCGCCTCATTACGGCCTGTCCAACAAAATCGCGTCGATCCAGAAGGCGGTAAATCTGCTGGGCAGTCGCACCGTCATCAATCTAATCAATGCCCAGTCGATCAAGGGTGAGATGAGCGATGAAACCATCGTGACCCTCAACCGTTTCTGGGACACCGCTCAGGACGTGGCGATGACCAGTCTGACGCTGGCCAAACGGATTGGCTCGCAGGCAGTGGACGAATCCTACGCCTTGGGTCTGTTTCATGACTGCGGCATTCCGCTGATGATCAAGCGTTTCCCGGACTATATGACCGTGCTTGAAAGCGCCTACGCCAATGCAGGTCCGGAGTGTCGTGTCGTGGATACCGAAAACACGGCGTTCGACACCAACCATTCGGTGGTTGGCTATTACACCGCCAAGTCGTGGCGACTGCCGGATCATGTCACCGAAGCCATCGCCAACCATCACAACGCTCTGGCGATCTTTCAGGACGACTCCAGCCGTAATGCGGTACTCAAGAACCTGCTGGCCCCACTCAAGATGGCTGAGCATATCTGCCAGTCCTATAGCGTTCTGGGCAATCAGGACGAAGACCACGAGTGGGAAAGCATCGGTGCACTGGTGCTGGACTACGTCGGCCTGTCCGAGTACGACTTTGAATACCTGAAGGAAAGCATTCGCGAGCTGGGCGCGCACTGATTCTGCTCATCGCTCGTTTTTCCTTTCCGCACGACCGAGTTATCCATGCCTGAATTACCAGAAGTCGAAACCACCCGACGCGGCATTGCGCCCCATCTCGAAGGGCAGCGCGTCAGCCGCGTGATCGTGCGCGACGGCCGTCTGCGCTGGCCGATCCCCGAAGACCTCGATATCCGCCTTTCCGGGCAGCGCATCGTGCAGGTCAACCGCCGCGCCAAGTACCTGTTGATCCAGGCGGAAGTCGGGACCCTGATCAGCCATCTGGGCATGTCGGGCAATCTGCGTCTGGTTGAGGCCGGATTGCCCGCGCTCAAGCATGAGCACGTGGATATTGAACTGGAGTCGGGTCTGGCCTTGCGCTACACAGATCCTCGACGCTTCGGTGCGATGCTCTGGAGTCTCGATCCGCACGCACACGAGCTGTTGATTCGTCTGGGGCCGGAGCCGCTTACCGACCTGTTCGATGGCGAGCGTCTCTATGAGCGCTCCCGAGGCAAGTCGATTGCGGTGAAGCCCTTCATCATGGATAACGCGGTGGTTGTCGGCGTGGGCAATATCTATGCGACCGAAGCGCTGTTCGCCGCCGGGATCGACCCGCGCCGCGAGGCGAAGAGTATTTCCCGGGCGCGTTACCTGAAACTCGCGATCGAGGTCAAACGCATCCTGGCTTACGCCATAGAGCGGGGAGGCACCACGCTTCGCGACTTCATCGGTGGCGATGGCAAGCCGGGTTACTTCCAGCAGGAGTTGTTCGTGTACGGGCGCGGCGACCAGCCATGCAAGGTATGCGGCACCACATTGCGTGAGATCAAACTGGGTCAGCGCGCAAGTGTGTACTGCCCCAAATGCCAGCGCTGAAAACAGAACCGTGCCATGAAACATCATGGCCACTTGCTTAACCCCCATCGCTGTTTATAGTGATGGGCAGACCCTTACGCCACGCCTGAAGGACCACGCTATGAGCCCGTTTCGTATTCTTGCTGCCATGCTGGCGCTGTTCTTTGGCCTGCAGGCGGTGCCCGCCGTTGCGGCGGAAGTAGCTGAAGGCAGCGGAAACCCGGTCTACACCATCCAGAACCCACCCGTGTTCGCCATGGTGGGCGATCTGCTCATCGCGCGACCGCTGTTGATTGCCGCCACGGTGATCGGAACAGGTCTGTTTGTGATAGCCGCGCCGTTTGCGGCCGCAGGCGGAAACTTCAAGGCGACCGCCAAGGCGCTGGTAGTCGACCCTGGCAAGTCGGCCTTCGTGCGTTGTCTGGGGTGTACGGGTGATGGTTATGGCAAGCAGCAGTAAACGTTGATCAAACCACTTTGCTGGTAATGATCCGGTACTTGTCCATCAGCTGTTCCTTGCTCTCGACGTGATTTTCATCCAGAGGGATGCAGTCCACAGGACAGACCTGCTGACATTGGGGTTCGTCGTAGTGGCCCACGCATTCGGTGCACAGGTTCGGATTGATCACGTAGATCTCCTCGCCTTGTGAAATCGCCTCGTTCGGGCACTCGGGTTCGCAGACGTCGCAGTTGATGCAATCGTCGGTGATGATAAGGGACATGAAATGCTCCTGCCGCGGCCGACGCCGGGGCACATGAAAACCAATGCCGCGAATTGTGCCGCATTAGTCCTCAGGTTGCACCTGCACGTTCCTGCGACGTGTTATCGCTTGAACCGCTGAGTCAGTGCTTCGGCGACTGCAGGATGCACGAATTTGGTGATATCGCCGCCCAACGCCGCGATTTCACGCACCAACGTCGACGAAATGAACGAGTAGCGCTCCGATGGCGTGAGAAACAGACTCTCGACGTCCGGTGCCAGCTGGCGGTTCATGTTTGCCAGCTGGAACTCATATTCGAAGTCCGACACGGCACGCAGGCCACGCAGAAAAACGTTGGCATTCTGTTCCTTGGCAAAGTGCGCAAGCAGCGTCGAGAAGCCTACGACTTCCACATTCGGCAAGTGTTTGGTGACCTCGCGGGCCAGCTCAACGCGTTGTTCCAGAGGAAACAGCGGGTTTTTCTTTGGGCTGGCGGCAACGGCAATGACCACTTGATCGAACAGGCGCGAGGCTCGCTCGACCAGATCTCCATGGCCCTTGGTAATAGGGTCGAAGGTGCCTGGGTACAACACTCGGTTCATCGCGTCGTCCTGGTCGGAGTCCGTTGTGGGACTCGGATGGTATCGCAGCCTTTCCGATGGGCCAAGCCGCGTAAAGGGCATCAAAGGTCGTATTGCGCCGATTATCGGCCATTTTTGGCTCAAAAAGCCCTGTTTACAGGCTTGCAGTGCTTTTTTTGATCAGCGCAAAAAGAGTTTATAAACCCAGCGTTGAATCGCACGTCCGTACGGCGGATAAATCAGTCGCGCCGCATTGATGCGCTGTTTGACGAACACGCCCTTGGCCTGACTGAACGTCATGAAGCCTTCATGACCATGGTAATGGCCCATGCCTGAAGACCCGACACCGCCGAACGGCAAATCGTCCTGAGCCGCGTGCATCAAGGTGTCATTGAGCGACACGCCTCCGGAATGGGTTCGCTCCAGCACCTGCTGCTGTTCTGCCTTGTTATAGCCGAAGTAATAAAGCGCCAGCGGGCGAGGGCGTTGATTGATGTAGGCGTAGGCATCTTCGATGTTTCTGTACGGCACAACAGGCAGCATGGGGCCGAAAATCTCGTCCTGCATGACCAGCATCTCGTCACTGACGTTCAACAGCACGCTGAACGGCATGCGCCGATCCTGGCCTTGGTCATAGAGTGGGATAAGGGTTGCGCCTTTGCTGACAGCGTCTTCCTGATAGCGGGTCAGTCGGTTGAATTGACGCTGATTGATGATCGACGTGTAGTCCGGATTATCGATCAGCGTCGGATAAAAACGTTTGACTGCCTGCCGGTAAGCGTCGACGAACCCGGCCAGACGGTCCTCTGGCACCAGCACGTAATCGGGCGCGATGCAGGTTTGGCCTGCATTAAGTGTCTTGCCAAAAGCGATACGCTCGGCGGCGTCTTCAAGGGGCACGTCATGGGACACGATAGCGGGAGACTTGCCGCCCAGTTCCAATGTGACCGGTGTCAGGTTTTCGGCCGCTGCCCGCATCACGTGCCTGCCGACGCTGGTCGCGCCGGTAAACAGCAGATGGTTGAACGGCAGGCGCGAAAACGCCATGCCGACCTCGGCTTCGCCCTGCACGATGGTGATCAGGTCTTCGGGAAATGTCAGGGCGAACAGACGCTTGAGCAGTGCGCCGGTGGCAGGTGTCGACTCGCTCAGTTTCAGCATCACCCGGTTGCCTGCCGCCAACGCGCCGATCAGCGGGCCTATGGCCAGAAACAGCGGGTAATTCCACGGCACGATGACACCGATCACGCCCAGCGGTTGGTAGACGACCTTGGCAGAGGCTGGCTGGAACGCCAGGCCTACGCGGCGTGGCGAAGGCCTCATCCAGCGTTTCAGGTGCCTGCGTGCATCGCGGATCCCCAGCAGGCTCGGCAGCAACTCGGCCAGCAGCGTTTCATCGGCGCTGCGATGGCCGAAATCCTGATCGATGGCCTCGATCAGCTCCTGCCTATGAATGCTGATCATCTTTTCCAGGTGTTTGAGCCATTGCAGACGCTGCCCCAGAGGCGGCATCGGGTTGGCGGAAAAGGCGCGCTGCTGCGCCGCGAAGGCCGCATGCATTGACTGAAGCGCCTGCTCATCCTGATGAAGAGTGTTTTCCGCCAGCATGGTCGCTTCCGGTGATTAATTAACGGGATTTCTAGAGTTATTACTCTATAAAGTCAACATTCGCCTGAACGATAGCTGGCAATCAGAGCGCGTGATGTTCGCCGATGATGCGCTTGCGCTACTATCGGCAACATCTCATCAGTACTCGAGCGGTTCAGGCAAGCATGGCACCACGCACTAAAACCCGTGAGCGTATCGTTCAGGTCAGCCTCGAGCTGTTCAATCAGCAAGGCGAGCGCAATGTGACGACCAATCACATTGCGGCCCACATGGAAATTTCGCCGGGCAATCTGTATTACCACTTCCCCAACAAGCAGGCGATCATCGCCGAGTTGTTTGGTCAGTACGAAGCGCTGGTAAAGAGCTTCCTGATGCCCACCCAGGATCGCCTGCCAAGCATCGAGGACAAGCGCGATTATTTTCTGGCGATACTCGATGGCATGTGGCGCTACCGCTTTTTGCACCGTGATCTGGAGCATTTATTGGGTGCCGATCCCGAGCTGGCGGCGCGCTATCGATTGTTTTCCCAGCGCTGCCTGGTTCAGGCGATGGCCATCTATCGAGGTTTCATCGACGCAGGCATTCTGCAGATGGATGAGTCGCAGATTGAATGGACCAGCCTCAATACCTGGATTGTGCTGACGTCATGGGTGCGCTTTCTGTGTACGGCGCGGGAAAATTCCGAACATTTGAACGAAGACGCCATTCGACGCGGCGTCTATCAGGTGCTTATGCTTGAGTCAGGCTTCATCGCACCGCAGGCTCGCGAGGCGTTCGATGCCTTGTGCCAGGCGTTTCACGCGCCGTTGCACAAGGTGCTGGTGTGAGTGCGAGATGAAGTGCCTGGTTATCCGGTTTTCTGTCACAGGAGTTTGTCATGTCCATCGCGCAACTGATTGGTCCTGAACAGCTGGCGGCACGTCAGCAAACGCCAGGGCTGGTGATTCTCGATTGCAGGTCTGCTCTGGAAGATCCTGATTACGGGCAGCGCAGTTATGCACAGGGCCACATCGAAGGCGCCCGTTTTGCAGACTTGAACCGTGACCTCAGCAGTCCGGTCGTCAAGGGCAGGACTGGCCGCCACCCGCTGCCTGACGCCGACACGCTGGTGGAGCGTCTCCGGGCATGGGGCATCAGCAATGACAGCGATATCGTGCTCTACGACGACGGCCCCGGCATGTACGCTGCTCGCGCATGGTGGCTGTTGGCATGGCTGGGCAAGCGCGAGGGCGTGTACCTGCTCGACGGCGGCCTCAAGGCCTGGCATGCGTCAGGGCTGCCGCTGAGTCTGGATGCGCCGGGCGGCGAGCCGGGAGACTTCACTGGCGAGCCGGACATGTCGCTGGTGCTCAGTGCCAGTCGTCTGCAGGGGCGTCTCGGTCGTCCGGAAATGACGCTGATCGACGCCCGTGCCGAGGCCCGGTTTCGGGGTGAAGTCGAACCGATCGATCCGGTCGCCGGGCATATCCCCGGTGCGCAGTGTGTGGCGTTCAACGAGAACCTTGGGCCCGACGGACGTTTTCTGCCGCCCGAGCAGCTCAAACAGCGGTTCGCCGAAAAACTGCAAGGTCGACCTGCGGAAAGTCTGGTGTCTTATTGCGGATCTGGCGTCACGGCCTGCCACAATCTGTTCGCGTTGTGCCTGGCGGGTTATCCACTGGGAACGCTGTATGCCGGATCGTGGAGTGAGTGGATCGTTGATCCCGAGCGCGAAGTTGCCACTGGAGCAGGCTGAGCCTGCTCCTTCAGGTCGTGTAGGGGTTGTCGCGTTCGTGAGCGATGCCCAGCCACAGCGGAATTCGCCGTTCAAGGTAATAACCGGGGTTGCGCAGCGAGCCATCGACGAACCCCACGTGTCCTCCCTTCGCCTGCAGCTCGAACTCTGTACAGGATGAAAGCTCTTCAGGGTCAGGCAGGCTGTGCGGGAACACGAAGGGATCGTCTGCTGACTGAATGATCAGTGTCGGCGTCTGAATCTGGCCCAGGTAATAGCGGCTCGAGGCCTTGCGGTAATAATCCTGGGCATCGGTAAAGCCATGCAGTGGCGCCGTTACCCGGCCATCAAAATCCCAGAAGGTGCGCATGTTTTCCAGTGAACCCAGTGCCGCCAGCTCGGCAAGGCCTTCACTGAGCCCTTCGCTCTGGAAGCGGGTCTGCTTGTCACGAATGTAAGCCAGCATCTCGCGCATGAAATGCCGCTGGTAGACCCGTGAAAATCCCTGCCCGATGCGATTGGCGCACTCGTCCAGCCGAAACGGTACGGAAACGGCCACAGCCCCCAGCAACTCGCTGTTCGCACCCGATTCGCCCAGATACTTGAGCAACACATTGCCGCCCAGTGAATAGCCCACCGCGTACAGTGGCGCGAGAGGGCGCAACGACCGCAGGTGCGCGATCACTTCCGCCAGGTCTTCGCTGGCCCCCGAGTGGTAGCTGCGCGACAGCAGGTTCGGCTCGCCGGAGCAGCCGCGCCAGTTCAATGCCACACTCGCCCAGCCCTGCGTCGCCAGCGCCTTTTGCAGTCCCGCCACATACGGCGAGTTCGACGAGCCAGTCAGGCCATGCAGCACCAGCACCAGTGGTGCATCGACCTGATGAGGCCCGTGCCAGTCCATGTCGAGAAAATCCCCGTCCTTCAGCCACATCCGCTCACGCGTACGCGCCAGCAACGTCCGCTTGCGCCACAACGGCCCCCACAGGGTCTGCAGATGCGGATTGCCCAGGCCGGAGGCCGGTACGAATGGATTGACATGAAAACGAGAGGTGGGGCTGTTAGGCACGGTCTTGCTCATCGATGGACTCAGTGGCTGACAGGTTATACGTTGCCATTAAGTGGAGCGGGATGTAAGAGGGGTTTGGTCGAGTGGTTCGATGATGGGAATTGAACGTCACGCAATCAACCTGATAGCCGGTGGCGTTCAACTGATTCTGGCGTATGGCTGTATAGGCGGCTGCTCTCGATGCTCGGCTTGCCATAAGTCGTAGTCTGCCTGGATGCCCAGCCAGAGGCGTGCGCTACTGATACCGGCCCGCTCAAGCCTCACAGCCAGATCCGGACTTACGGGCGCATGCCCATGCAGAATCCTCGATAGAGTTTCTCTGGCGAACCCGAGATGGCTCGCAAATTCTGTGATAGTGGTTTCCAGACCCGGTATCACCTCTTCGAGCAGAATTTCGCCCGGATGGGGGGGGTTGAACATTTCCATATGGACCTCCTTTCAGTGGTAATCCAGATAGTCGACCAATTCGACATCTGTTCCTGCGAAACGAAAAATCACTCGCCAATTGGCATTGATGGTGATTGACCAGAATCCGGACAGGTCGCCTTTGAGTGGATGAAGGCGCCAGCCAGGAATATTGACGTTGTCCGGCGTTGACGCGTGGTTCAACAGTGTCAAAACGTGAGCAATACGCCTGGAATGATCTGCGCGGATTCCACTCGTAGAGCCGGTTTCAAAAAAGGTTTTTAGTCCTTTATGGTTCCAGCTGATGATCAATGCGCCATTGTGATGCGATACATCACGCTCCGCAATTGGCGTGCGAATGATCTGCTTGTTACATCCATATCCAGCCCTCGCTTATCGTTCAAACCTGTAATGGTGGAGGGGGATATGACTATAAAATGCGATGGCGGATCAACGAATCCGGTGTAGGGTGTTTCCCTGATTTGTGTAAGTGGCGCTTAGATCCGCTTCACAAGACATACTCAGCCTTTCCATGCAAAGCAGTGTGTTGCTCTGTCCACTCCGGTTGCGAGAACGCAGTCCTCGAAGTGGACTTTCCCAAGAGAGGCAACGAGATCTAAAATCCTTATCCCCGTTGCCAAAGCGCGTAGTACACCTGACCGGCCTTTTTCTCGCGATGCAGCCGCCACGAGCCCGGCAGGCCGGTGGTCGAGGGCGGCGTTTCGCTTTCGGTGTAGATCCAGGCGTTGTCTGCCAGCCAGCCGCGTGTTTCCAGCAGGTTGCAGGCCGAGGCCAGCAGGCCCTGATGGAAGGGCGGATCGAGGAACACCACGTCGAATGGCGATGCCTCGGCGGTTTCCAGATGGCGCAGTGCGTCGGTCTGGGAAACCTGGCCGGTGGTGCAGTTCAGTGCGGTCAGGTTCTGGCGCAGGCTGGCGATGGCCGTCGCGTTGCTGTCCAGCGCCAGGCCCATGCTTGCACCGCGGGACAGCGCTTCGAAATACAACGCGCCACTGCCGGTGAATACATCCAGCACCCTGGCTCCCGCGATATAGGGCGCCAGCCAGTTGAACAGGGTTTCGCGCACGCGATCAGGTGTCGGGCGCAGGCCGGGGGCGTCGGGGAAGGTCAGTTTGCGACTGCCCCATTCGCCGCCGATGATACGAAGCTGACCCAGGCCGTTATGGCCCTTCGGACGTGGATTGGCCATCAGTGCTCTGGAACCCCGGCAGGTTGACGAGTGGGTTTATCGGTCGGCGCAGGCAGTTCTTTCTGCGCCACGGTCGGGCCGACGGTCACGATGACCATCTTGTCGACATCCAGATGCTTGCTCATGGCGGCCTTGACCTGCTCGACGGTCACGCCTTGGGCGGCGGTCATGTAGTCCTCGAGGTAGGTCAGCGGCAGATCATAGAAACCGATGGCACCCAGTTGAGCAACGATGGCGGAGTTGCTGGCGGCGGTCAGCGGGAAGCTGCCGGTCAGTTCGCGCTTCACGTCGTCGAGTTCTTTCTGGGTCGGACCGTTGGCGAGGAAGTCCTTCACGATGCTCTGTACCAGCTTCAAGGTGTTTTCATTCATCTCGGCGCGGGTCTGCAGGTTGATCATGAACGGCCCTTGAGCCTGCATGGCGCTGAAGCCGGACGAAACGCCATAGGTCAGACCGCGCTTTTCGCGCACTTCGGTCATCAGGCGACTGCCAAAACCGCCGCCGCCCAGGACCGAGTTGCCCACGGTCAGCGCGGCGTAATCCGGGTCGTTACGCGTGATGCCCAATTGGGCCAGCATCATCAGCGTCTGGTTGGAGGGAAACTCGATGTGCGTGACACCGGCCTTCGGTTCTACCGGATCGACAACTTTCGCCAATGCCGGGCCTTTTGGCAGCGCCGCCGAAACTTCGGCTGCAAAGGCCTGTGCTTCTTCCTTCGAAAGATCACCTACCAGCGCAATCACCGCATTGCCAGCCGCATAGCCTTTTGCATGGAACGCCTTGAGCTGAGCCAGGGTAATGGCATTGATGCTTTTGGCATCGCCATCGCTCGGGTGCGCGTAGGGGTGGTCACCGTACAGCTTCTGGAACAGCGCCTTGCTGCCGATAGTGCCGGGGTTCTGCTTCTGGTACTCGAAACTGGCACTCAACTGATTCTTGATGCGGGCCAGTGAGTCTGCCGGAAAGGTTGGCTTGCCGACGACTTCACTGAACAGCTTCAAGGCCGGCTCACGCTTGTCGGGTGCGCTCAGGCTGCGCAGCGAAGTGACGGCCATGTCGCGATAGGAGCCGTTTTCGAACTCGGCGCCCAGGCCTTCGAAGCCCTGGGCGATAGCGCTGACATCCTTGCCTTTGACGCCCTCGTTGAGCATGGCGTTGGTCAGCAGGGCGATGCCGGGAGTCTTCTCATCCTGGCTGCTGCCTGCGGCGAAGATCAGTCGCATGTCGATCATCGGCAGTTCGCGGGACTCGACGAACAGCACCTTGGCGCCTTCGGCGGTGTTCCAGGTCTGAATGTTCAGCGCGCGGCGAGCGGGTGCCTTGCCATCCAGTTCCTTGAGCGTTTGCAGGTTGCTGCCCAGTGGCTGGGCGGCAGTTTCATCCGCCATGGCAGGCTGGACGATGAAGGTACTGGCCAGGATCAGGCCAAGCAGCGCATGACGTGGAGCGTTGCGCTTGATCATTTGGCTTTCTCCTCAGGCAGAACGTGCGCAATGCTGAGGCGCTCGCGAGTGAAATAGGTGTTGGTAGCCTTCTGGATGTCCTGCGGCGTCACGCTTTGCAGGGCTTCCAGTTCTCCGTCCATCAGTTTCCAGGACAGGCCGACGGTTTCCAGTTCGCCGATCATGGTCGCCTGACTGGTGATCGAATCGCGCTCGTAGACCACGCCTGCAATGACCTGCGCCCGCACACGCTCCAGCTCTTCAGCGGAAGGTGCCTTGGTTTTCAGGTCGTCCAGCAGGCGCCAGATACCGGCTTCAGCGTCGGCCAGAGTTTTCTTCTTCTGGGCGTTGGGGGTGGCGCTGATCATGAACAGGCTGTCCCCACGGGCAAAGGCGTCGTAGCGGGAGGATGCCGCCGACACCACTTCCTCGCCGCGCTCCAGGCGCGATGGAATGCGTGCGCTGTAGCCGCCGTCGAGCAATGCCGCAATCAGACGCAGGGCATTGACCGAGCGCTGATCTTCCGCAGTGGCCACGCTGGGCACGTTGAAGCCGTAAAGCAGGCTCGGCAGTTGGGTTTTGACATGCAGGGTGATCTTGCGCTCGCCGGGTTCGGCCAGTTCAAGCGGTTTCTTGGACGGCGGCACGTCACGACGCGGGACAGGACCGAAGAAGCGTTCAGCCAAGGCCTTGACCTCATCCGGCTTGACGTCACCGACCACCACCAGTGTGGCGTTGTTAGGTGCGTACCAGGCTTCGTACCAGTGGCGCAGTTCCTCGACCTTCATGCGCTCAAGGTCTGCCATCCAGCCGATGGTCGGTGTGTGATAGCCGCTGGCGGGGTAGGCCAGCGCGTTGAAGCGTTCCAGTGCCTTGCCCAGCGGCTTGTCATCAGTGCGCATGCGGCGCTCTTCCTTGATGACTTCGATCTCGCGGCTGAACTCGTCGGGCGGCAGCTTAAGGGTCGCCATGCGGTCGGCTTCAAGTTCCAGCGCGACGGCCAGGCGATCACTGGCCAGGACCTGATAATAGGCGGTGTAATCATTGCTGGTGAACGCGTTCTCTTCTGCGCCCAGATCGCGCAGGATCAGCGAAGACTCGCCTGGCCCGGTCTTGCTGCTGCCTTTGAACATCATGTGTTCCAGGGCATGGGACAGCCCCGTCTGGCCAGGCGTCTCGTAGCTTGAGCCGACCTTGTACCAGATCTGGGATACCACCACAGGCGCACGGTGGTCTTCGCGGACGATAACCTTGAGGCCATTGTCGAGGGTGAATTCATGAGTCGGTTGCGGATCGGCGGCCAATGCTGTCAGCGGCAAACAGATTGTGCTGAACAGCAGGCCTGCAGCACGGCGGGCTAGAACATTCATTCGTGGTTTGAACCTGTAGGACGGCCTGCGTGAACTTGGCGTCGGCAGGCGCGGGGGTATTAGGATACTGGTCCGTTCGCATGAGAAACAGCCTTCACAGGTCAAATGCGAGTGAAGCGTGTTTGGAACGAAGCTGAAAGATAGCCTTAGAAGGGGCTGCCCCGTGAGCAGGCAGCCCGGAATGTAGCTTTTTTTGCATGTCAGAATCTTTCAGGGTCGCTCTGTTGGCGTGCGGCAATCTGATTCTGAATGAGGCTGGGGTGGAGAAAGCCCTGCGACAGCTTCCATCAGATTGCTCGTTCAGGTCAGCAACCTGATGGAAAGAGTAAGATCAGTTAGACAGTCTCATTTCTCCATAGCTGTCAGTGCCCTTTGACGCTGACTGTTTGAGACGTCAGCCGTTCTGTGTCGGTACAGGCAGCTCTTCCTGCGGCACGGTCGGGCCTACGGTCACCACGATCATCTTGTCAGCACTCAAGTGCCTGCTCATGGCCGAATTTACCTGCTCGACCGTCAGTTCCCGGATGGCTGTCATGTAGTCATCGAATTGGGAAAGGGGAAGGTCGTAGAAACCAATGTCGGCCAACCTGGAGCCGATCGCACCGTTGCCAGCTACCTCCAGAGGGAAGCTGCCGGTTATTGCGCGTTTGACGTCATCCAGTTCCTTCTGGGTCGGCCCGTTGGCCAGGAAGTCGTGCACGATCTCCTGAACCAGCTTCAAGGTGTTTTCACTCATCTCGGCGCGGGTCTGCAACTCGATCATGAAAATTCCAGGCGCTTTCTTGGTAAGGAATCTGGACCAGACGTTGTAGGTCAGGCCGCGCTTTTCACGTACTTCTGTCATCAGGCGGCTGCCGAAACCGTTGCCGCCCAGTATCGAATTGGCCGCCATCAGCGCGGCATAGTCAGTGTGGTTACGCGCTATGCCCGACTGGCCCAGCAAAATCTGCGTCTGGCTGGAAGAAAATTCGAAATGCGTCGAACCTGCCTTGGATTTGACAGGATCGCCAGCCTTCGTCAGTGCGGGACCCTTTGGCAGCGAGGCTGAAACCTGGGCCGCGATAACCTCGGCTTCTTCTCTGGAGGCATCCCCCATCATGGCGATCACCGCATTGCCAGCGGCATAGGCCTTGGCATGAAATGCCTTTAATTGCTCTGCAGTTATTGCAGTGATGCTTTTTTCAGTACCGTCGGTTCGATGGGCGTAGGGGTGATCACCGTAAATGTTCTTGTAAAGCTCATCCCAGGCAATGGAACGGTGCTCCAGCTTCTCATTCTTGATACGTGTGAGCATCTGGCTCTTCAGGCGCGTCAACGAATCGCTCGGGAAGCCAGGTTTGCCGATGATTTCGTTGAAGAGTTTCAAGGCCGGTTCAAGCTTTTCCGCCGCACTCAGGCTGCGCAGACAAACCGTGGCTTTGTCATGATAGGGCCCAGCGTCAAACTGAAACTTGGCTCCAAGACCCTCAAAGATCCGGGCGATTTCGCTGGAGTCCTTGCCGTCGACGCCTTCTTTGAGCATGTAATTGGTCATTGCGGCAATGCCCGGTGTCTCGTCATCCTGGCCACTGCCTGCTGCGAAGGTCAGAATCAGGTCGAACATTGGCAGTTCGTTGGCCTTCACGAACAGTACTTTGACACCTTCTGCGGTGTTCCAGCTCTGGATATTCAACGCCCGACGAGCTGACTTATTGCGATCGAGTTCCTTGAGTGTCTCTAGTTTGCTACCCAGAGGCTGTCTGGTTGCATCGCCGTCCATGGCGGGTGGAGAGATGAAGGTTCCGGCAGGAATCAGGCCGGGCAGCGTCTGTTGTGGAGCGTTGTGCTTGATCATTGGGCTTTCTCCTCAGGCAGCACATGCGCGATGCTGAGGCGCTCGCGGATAAAGTAGGTGTTGGCGGCATTCTGGATGTCCTGCGGCGTCACGTTCCGGAGGGATTCCAGCTCGTCGTCCATCAATTTCAAGGGCAGACCGATCGTTTCAAGTTTGCCGAGTGTGGTGGCCTGGCTGCTTATCAAGTCACGCTCGTAAACCAGGTTTGCAATAACCTGTGCCAAGACACGTTCAAGCTCATCAGTGGATGGTGGCGTGGTCTTCAGATCATCCAATAGGCGCCAGATGCCTGCCTCGACATCAGACAGGGTTTTCTTCTTCTGGATGTTGGGGATGGCGCTGATCGTGAACAGACTGTCGCCCCGAGTAAACGCGTCGTAGCTTGAAGAGGCTGCGGACACCAGTTCTTCTCCACGTAAAAGTTGTACTGGAAGACGTGTGCCGTTACCACCGCTCAGCAATGCTGCAATCATGCGCAGGGCGCAGGCCGAGCGCTGATCTTCAGCTGTGACGAGGCCAGGCACATTGAAGCCATAAAACAGCCTGGGCAGCGCGGTGTCGAGAAGCAGGGTGATCTTGCGCTCGCCCGGTTCTGCAAGTTCCAGCGGTCTTTTCGACGGCTGCACCTCGCGGCGAGGAATGGGGCCGAAAAAACGTTCTGCCAGTGACTTGACTTCGTCCGGCTGAACGTCACCTACCACCACCAGCGTGGCGTTGTTAGGCGCGTACCAGGTTTCATACCAGTGACGCAGTTCCTCGACCTTCATGCGCTCAAGGTCAGCCCTCCAGCCAATGGTCGGGTTGTGATAGCCGCTGGTGGGAAAGGCGAGAGCGTTGAAACGCTCCAGGGCCCTGGCCTTCGGAACGTCATCGGTGTTCCGGCGCCGTTCTTCCTTGATGACTTCGATTTCGAGGCTGAACTCGTCGGCTGGCAACGTGAGGGTTGCCATGCGATCTGCTTCCAGCTCCAGCGCTACGCTCAGGCGATCACAAGCCAGCTCCTGGTAGTAGACGGTGTAGTCGGCACTGGTAAACGCGTTCTGTTCGGCACCGAGGCTGCGCAGGATCAGCGAAGACTCGCCTGGCCCGGTTTTGCTGCTGCCTTTGAACATCATGTGCTCAAGCGCGTGGGACAGACCGGTCTGGCCGGGGATTTCGTAGCTGGAACCCACTTTGTACCAAAGCTGGGAAATGACCACGGGGGCACGGTGGTCTTCGCGGACGATGACCTTGAGGCCGTTGTCGAGGGTGAATTCATGAGTGGGTTGAGGATCGGCGGTCGAGGCCGCCGACGGTAAGGTGTTGCGGGTTGAAATATTCATCCGTGAATATGAACCTGTTGTAGTACGCCCTGCCTGAACTTAGCGTCGGCAGGCGCGAGGATGTTAGGATAATGGTGTGTTTCGTCAGAACCGGCTTTCACCTGTCAAATGCGAGTGAAACCTGCTTGAAACGAAGCTGAACCATATCCCAACAAAGGACTGCAAAGTGAACACGCGGTCCTAAAAGCAGTCTGTTTTTACTGTCAGAATTTTCCGGATCGCGCTCTGGCGTCCCGCAACCTTGAGATAGCCGTCCTCCATGTTTGGTTCTAACGACGACAAGAAAACCCCAGCTGCCGCTGGAGAGAAGAAAGGCCTGTTCGGGTGGCTGCGTAAAAAGCCACAGGAAGCCGAACCCGCGCCGCAAGAGTCAACCGCTGAACAGCCTGAACCGGTCGTCGAAGCGACGCCACAGGTTGAACCGCTCATTGCCCCTCAATCCGCTCCCCTGGCTGTCGAGCCTGCGCCTGCTGCCGAGCCGCAGTCGCATGTGGAACCGGGTCAGCCATCGCCCCAGCCCTGGTTGACGTTGCCGGTGGCCGAAGAGTCGGTGGCGCTGATCGACGAGCTTGAGCCCCACGTCACGCCATCGATTCCCGAACAACATCACGTATCGTCGGCACCTCAATATGCAGCGGTACCTGCTCCAGAGCCTCGGCCTGAGGCCGCGCCTGTCGCCGATATCGTGCCGGTCAGCGTTCCTGAGCCGGTACTTGTCGATCCTGCGCCTGTCGCAGAGCCGATGATTGACCCCGTGGCCCCGGCGCCAGTTGCGCAGCCGGTTCCGCAGGCCGTCGAGCCTATTCAGGAACTCGCGCCTGTCGCTACCCCGGTTCAAGAACCCGAAACCGGCAAGGTCGGCTTTTTCGCCCGTCTCAAGCAAGGGCTGTCGAAAACCAGCGCCAGCATCGGCGAGGGCATGGCCAGCCTGTTTCTCGGCAAGAAAGCCATCGATGATGACCTGCTCGAAGAAATCGAAACCCGCCTGCTGACAGCGGATGTCGGCGTCGAAGCGACATCGGTCATCATCCAGAGCCTGACCCAGAAGGTCGCGCGCAAACAGCTGACCGATGCTCAGGCGCTCTACACCTCGCTGCAAGGCGAACTGGCCGCGATGCTCAAGCCGGTCGAACAGCCGCTGGTCATCAAGGCCGAGCACAAGCCGTTCGTGATACTGGTCGTAGGCGTCAACGGCGCAGGCAAGACCACCACCATCGGCAAGCTGGCCAAGAAGCTGCAGCTTGAAGGCAAGAAGGTCATGTTGGCCGCAGGCGACACCTTCCGTGCCGCTGCCGTTGAGCAGTTGCAGGTCTGGGGCGAGCGCAACAAGATTCCGGTCATCGCTCAGCACACGGGCGCTGACTCCGCTTCGGTCATCTTCGACGCCGTGCAGGCCGCCAAGGCGCGGGGCATCGACGTATTGATCGCCGACACCGCCGGTCGCCTGCACACCAAAGACAACTTGATGGAAGAGCTGAAAAAGGTGCGCCGCGTAATCGGCAAGCTCGACGCAGATGCGCCGCACGAAGTGCTGCTGGTGCTCGATGCGGGCACCGGTCAGAACGCGATCAACCAGGCCAAGCAGTTCAACCAGACTGTCACGCTGACCGGCCTTGCGCTGACCAAGCTGGATGGCACCGCCAAGGGCGGCGTGATTTTCGCGCTGGCCAAGCAGTTCGGTCTGCCCATTCGTTACATCGGCGTCGGCGAGGGTATTGATGACCTGCGCACCTTCGAAGCCGAACCCTTTGTTCAGGCTCTGTTTGCGGAGCGGGAGCGTCCATGATTCGTTTCGAGCAGGTCGGTAAGCGCTATCCGAATGGACATGTCGGGTTGCACGAACTGAGCTTTCGAGTACGTCGCGGCGAGTTTCTGTTTGTCACCGGGCATTCCGGTGCAGGCAAGAGCACGCTGCTGCGCCTGTTGCTGGCCATGGAGCGCCCGACAACCGGCAAACTGATGCTGGCTGGCCAGGACCTCGGCCAGATCAGCAATGCGCAGATCCCGTTCCTGCGTCGGCAGATCGGTGTCGTGTTTCAGAATCACCAGTTGCTGTTTGATCGCACGGTGTTCAACAACATCGCACTGCCCTTGCAGATACTCGGGCTGTCCAAGCCTGAAATCGCCAAGCGCGTCGATTCGGCGCTGGATCGCGTGGCGCTGTCCGACAAGGCCGACCTGTACCCCGGTGATCTTTCCACCGGCCAGCAGCAGCGCGTCGGTATCGCGCGCGCTATCGTGCACCGTCCGGCCTTGCTGCTGGCGGATGAGCCGACCGGTAACCTCGATCCACGATTGGCAGCGGAAATCATGGGTGTGTTCGAAGACATCAACCGACTGGGCACCAGTGTGCTCATCGCCAGTCACGACTTGGCGCTCATCGCTCGCATGCGTCACCGCATGCTGACCCTGCAACGCGGTCGTCTGATCGGTGACGGGGAGGCCGGAGTATGAGTGCCACACGCAGTCCAAAGGTTGCAGAGCGTGTCGCGCCAAAGGCGGCTGATCCTGCACCCGGAAAACAGAAAAAACAGCGTCACGATCACGACGATGACGGGCCGGACTTCAGCACGCTGCTTTCAGCCTGGCTTGAAAGCCATCGCTCAAGCATGGTCGACAGCCTGCGTCGTCTGGGCAAGCAGCCCATTGGCAGCTTTTTTACCTGCCTGGTCATGGCCATTGCCCTGAGCCTGCCCATGGGCTTGTCGTTGCTGTTGAGTAACGTCGAGCGTCTGGGCGGTTCCTGGCAGCGAGCAGCACAGATCTCGATCTACCTGAATCTGGACGCCAGCACAGCCGATGGCACTCGCATGCGTGATGAGATCAAGGCGATGCCCGGCGTGGCGGATGCCGAGTACATCAGCAGCGAACAGGCGCTGGCCGAGTTTCAACAACAGTCCGGGCTGGGTGAAGCGCTCAAGGAGCTGCCGGTAAACCCGTTGCCCGGCGTGGTGCTGGTGACGCCAGACGAAGTCGACAAGCCCGCGCTGGAAGCCTTGCGCACCCGTCTTGCCGAACTGCCCAAGGTGCAGCAGGCCCAGCTCGATCTGGTCTGGGTCGAGCGCTTGGCAGCGATCCTCAAGCTGGGTGACCGGTTTGTGTTCGGCTTGACGGTTCTGCTGGTCTCGGCTTTGCTGTTGGTAATTGGTAACACAATACGTCTGCACATCGAGAACCGTCGCACCGAGATCGAAGTGATCAAGCTGGTGGGCGGGACTGACAGCTATGTGCGCAGGCCCTTCCTCTATATGGGCGCGCTGTACGGTTTCGGGGCAGGCATCCTGTCCTGGGGCGTGCTGGCCTATGGCTTGAACTGGCTGAACGGCGCTGTGACCGGATTGGCGGGGCTTTACGGAAGTGACTTTGCGCTCACGGGTGTGCCGATGGGTGATGGTTTTTCGCTCTTGCTTGGAGCGGTGTTGTTAGGGTATATCGGTGCTTGGATTGCGGTCGCCCGTCACTTGCGTGAACTGGCGCCACGGTAGAGCTAAAATTGTTTCACCAGATTGGCTTCTGAAAATCAAGGAACTTGTCTCGCGGTTCCAAGTCAATCTGGCAGTGCTGAACTGCACATTTATGTGCGCTGGAGGTTTTTTCGTATGACCAATTCTTTGCAACCTGCTTATGCCTTAGTCCCGGGTGCGAACCTTGAGGCCTACGTGCATACGGTCAACAGCATTCCGCTGCTGACGCCCGAGCAGGAGCGTGAACTGGCTGAGAGTCTCTACTATGAGCAGGATCTGGGGGCGGCTCGGCAGATGGTTCTCGCCCACCTGCGTTTTGTCGTGCACATCGCACGCAGTTATTCCGGTTACGGTCTGGCTCAGGCTGACCTGATCCAGGAAGGTAACGTCGGTCTGATGAAGGCCGTGAAGCGTTTCAACCCTGAAATGGGTGTGCGTCTGGTGTCGTTCGCCGTGCACTGGATCAAGGCTGAAATTCACGAGTTCATCCTGCGCAACTGGCGCATCGTGAAAGTCGCCACGACCAAGGCGCAGCGCAAGCTGTTCTTCAACCTGCGCAGCCAGAAGAAGCGTCTGGCCTGGCTGAACAACGACGAAGTGCATCGCGTCGCTGAAAGCCTGGGTGTCGAGCCACGTGAAGTGCGCGAGATGGAAAGCCGCCTGACCGGCCACGACATGGCATTCGACCCGGCAGCCGAAGCTGACGACGACAGTGCGTTCCAGTCGCCAGCCAACTACCTGGAAGACCACCGCTATGACCCGGCGCGTCAGTTGGAAGATTCCGACTGGACCGACAACTCCACCGCCAATCTGCATCAGGCGCTGGACGTGCTGGACGAACGCAGCCGCGACATCCTCTACCAGCGCTGGCTGGCAGAAGAAAAAGCCACGCTGCACGACCTAGCGCAGAAGTACAACGTCTCCGCCGAGCGTATTCGTCAGCTCGAGAAGAGTGCGATGAACAAGCTCAAGACGTCGATAGCGGCGTAACGTAGCCGGTAACGCAAAACGCCCCGATCTGATCGGGGCGTTTTTGTTTAAAGGTCGTCAGCGTTGCACGTCAACTGGTAGAAGTAGTTCGGATCATGGGGCTCATCACCGATGATCCTGACGATTGCTTCCAACTGAGAAGCGTTCAGGTTGTAGCCTTCATCGCCCCACTGCTCGGATGTCCAGCCCATGATGAGCTTGAGTTGCTCATCGTGGCCTGCAGGGATTTCTTTCTCAAAGGCTAGTAGCTCGGTTTTTTTGTCGAATGCTTCAAGTAGGTATTTCACGGTTCGATACTCCGTCTAGGATTCGCATTCAAATCTTTTTTCTCGGAAGTAATTTCCGGCTTTCGATAAGGCTGGCAAGATATAAAGATAGTCTGAATGTCCAAGCAAGGTGTCGGGATAAAACAAGAAGGATGCTACGAGATTAAGTAAATAATCATACGTAGTGATGGGGCAGTTTCATTCTTTAATGTTCGACACTTCACGACCTGGCGCAGAAGTACAACGTATCCGCCGAGCGCATTCGTCAGCTTGAGAAGAGTGCGATGAACAAGCTCAAGATGTCGATAGCGGCGTAACGTAGCCGGTAACGCAAAACGCCCCGATCTGATCGGGGCGTTTTTGTTTGCGGTCCGGGCACATTATGATGGCTACGGTCATTTGATGATGTTGAGTACGATGCCTGTCCCTATCGTGAGACCGCTTTCTGTAATAGTGAAGTTCTGACCTTTTTCCATTGCGATGGCTTGACTTAACGTGACATCAACGACTGTGTTGTCGCCCGCCATTGTCTTCTCGGCAGGCAACCGCAATTGGCCGGTCACTTCGCTTGTAAGAAAGTTGAATTTAGGTTTGTAATAATTTTGGATCGCTGTGAAAACGCCGCCTTCTTCCTTGCTCAATAAATAAATCATGGCTTCGAACTGTGTGTGCGGTTGGGGGAGTGTTTTGTCAGCAGTAGCGACTGTCGGTGTATGGCTGTCCAAGGCTTCAAGCAATTTCTTGACGGCAGTGGTTCCCATTTGATTGTCGTCTTTGCCTTCCAATGCCATAAAAGCGGAACCCTTGATAATCAAGGTGTCATCGCCGGGGAAGCCTGCTGCTATGAGCTTTTCGCGGATTTCCTGCTCATAGAACTCCTGATCGTCGGCTTCGCCAACCATTTCAGCCTTGTTCAGGAAGACGATGACGTACGGTACACCCACATGGCCGCATAGCAGAATGTGCTCATGAGTTTGAGATTGCATACCGCCTACGGCCGAGCATACAAGAATAGCGGCATCGACCTTTATTCCGCCGGAGATGAAGCCTTTTACGTAGTCACTTGAACGCGGGCAGTCAATATGGGCGAGGTGACATTGCTTCGAATCATATTTCACGTGAGCTGCTTTGAACGTAACTGCGCCGCATTTCTCGTCCGGCGCATTGTTGACAGTATCGAACTCTACTTTGGCAGAGCCGAAATCCGCTGAGCAAACGCGCGACAGTGCAGCAGTCAGTGTGGTTTTACCATGGCCTTCATGGCCGACCGTGCAGACATTAAGCGTACGTTTTGTGGCACCTGACATAATCGCGAACTCCTTTTCAGTGGGTATCCATAAGCAGAGGCTAAGGCGGGATCATTTCAGGGTCTACTATCAGTATTATCAGGGGCGGCTGCCATCCGGACCATTGCGAACGCCATCACCACCGACGGCTGCTATTCAAATTCGCCAGATAATCATCCCCGCCCAATTGCCGCATCTGCTGACGGATCCAGCCGGCGCGGCGGGAAACGTAGCTGCTGGGGTGGCTGGCGCTCCATTCTCTGGGGTTGGGCAGGACGGCGGCGAGGTAGCTGGCCTGCTGGACCGTCAGGGCGCTCGCGTTGACGCGGAAATGGTGCTGCGCGGCCGCTTGTGCGCCGAACACGCCTTCGTCCCATTCGACGCTGTTGAGGTAGACCTCAAGGATGCGCTCCTTGGACCACAACATCTCAATGAGCATCGTGAACCAGGCTTCGAGGCCTTTGCGCAGGTAGCTGCGGCCGGACCATAAAAACAGGTTTTTCGAGACTTGCTGGCTCAGGGTGCTGGCACCTCGGATCGAGCCGCCACGTTCGTTGTGCAGAATCGCGGCCTGGATCGCGTCGACGTCGAAACCCCAGTGCTCGGCAAACTTCTGGTCTTCGCCTGCAATAACGGCGATTTTCAGGTTGTCGGAAATCTTGTCCCACGGCTGCCAG
Organism: Pseudomonas sp. fls2-241-TYG-175; assembly: GCF_030209155.1. Taxonomy (NCBI): domain Bacteria; kingdom Pseudomonadati; phylum Pseudomonadota; class Gammaproteobacteria; order Pseudomonadales; family Pseudomonadaceae; genus Pseudomonas; species Pseudomonas sp. fls2-241-TYG-175. The sequence continues at coordinate 27,373 of NZ_JARVSO010000035.1, forward strand.
TCGCGTTGCAGATCGATAGGCTGACCGTCAAACCAGGATTCCACCTTGCGCTCCACCATCAGCGCCGTGCCGGGCGGCGGTATCCAGCGGAAGATGATAACCAGAATGACACTGCCGGCAGCGAACCACAGCAGGGCTTTGATAAGGCGACGAAAGAGAGACTGCAGCATAGAGATGGCTTGGCCGAACCCGTTGAGCGGGCCATTATACAGACCGTGCGCCTTCGGACGATTTTTCACTGGAGTTCCTGATGCTTCGTAGCTTTTTAATGCTGGCCGCCTTCTTCGGTTTTACGGGCGTGGCGCTTGGTGCCTTCGCCGCTCATGGCCTGAAAGGGCGTCTGACCGCCGAGTACCTGACCATCTTCCAGACCGGCGTGCTGTACCAACTCGTTCATGCGCTGGCGCTGCTGGGTGTGGCCGTACTGGCCGCACAGCTTCCGGGTCGGCTGGTCACCTGGGCCGGCATTTCCTTTGCCATCGGCATTCTGCTGTTTTCCGGCAGCCTGTATGCACTGACCCTGACCGGCATCAGCAAGCTGGGCATCATCACCCCGTTCGGCGGTCTGGCGTTCCTGTTTGGCTGGGCGACCCTGGGGCTGGCGGCATGGCGTCTGGGTTCTGCACCCTGAACGTGGCGCAGATTGCCGAGGTCGCTTGAGACGAATGGCGCGGCTTTGATTTGGTCATACCGGCTGATCGGGCTAGAATGCTGGCCCCCTAAAATGATGGCTGCTCTCGCATGCACATTCAGTTGAACGGTGAGTCCTTTGAATTGCCCGACGGCGCAACCGTCGCGGCGCTGCTGACCCGTCTGGAACTTGCCGGACGCCGCGTCGCAGTGGAATTGAATCTGGATATCGTGCCGCGCAGCCAGCACGAGGCCACTGCCCTGTCCGAAGGTGATCAGGTCGAAGTGGTCCACGCCATCGGCGGCGGCTAGTTCGCAGCGCTGGACGGCGACGCCCCCTAATCTGCAAGTTGAAGAGGATTTCCGATGAGCAATGTTCGCAGCGACAAGCCCTTCGTTCTGGCCGGTCGGACCTTTGAGTCGCGCCTGCTGGTAGGTACTGGCAAATACGTGGACATGGAGCAGACCCGTCTGGCCATCGAAGCCTCGGGTGCCGAGATCGTCACCGTTGCCGTGCGCCGGACCAACCTGGGTCAGAACCCGGGCGAGCCGAACCTGCTGGATGTGCTGCCCCCGGATCGTTACACCATTCTGCCGAACACCGCCGGCTGCTTCGATGCCGTCGAAGCGGTGCGCACCTGCCGCCTGTCCCGCGAACTGCTGGACGGCCGCAATCTGGTCAAGCTGGAAGTCCTGGCCGACCAGAAGACCCTGTTCCCCAACGTGATCGAGACCCTCAAGGCCGCAGAAGTGCTGGTCAAGGACGGTTTCGACGTGATGGTCTACACCAGCGATGACCCGATCATCGCTCGCCAACTGGCCGAAATCGGCTGCATCGCCATCATGCCGCTGGCCGGCCTGATCGGCAGTGGTCTGGGGATCTGCAACCCGTACAACCTGCAGATCATTCTGGAAGAGACCAAAGTGCCGGTGCTGGTCGATGCCGGTGTCGGGACCGCTTCCGATGCCACCATCGCAATGGAGCTGGGTTGCGAGGCCGTGTTGATGAACTCCGCCATCGCCCACGCCCAGCAGCCGATCATGATGGCCGAAGCCATGAAGCACGCTGTAATTGCCGGTCGTCTGGCGTACCTCGCCGGACGCATGCCACGAAAACTCTATGCCAGCGCATCTTCGCCGCTGGATGGCCTGATCAAGTAAGAGCCCGTTTGATGACTGATTCGCACGTTCCGCACCCAGAGTCGCCTGCTACCGAAGAGGGCGAAGAGCGCCAACACCGCCGCATCAAGAGTTTCGTGATGCGTGCTGGCCGCATGACCGAAGGCCAGCAGCGCGGTCTGGATCAGGGGCGTCCGAAGTTCGGCCTGTCCTTGACGGATGCGCCGGTCGATTTTGATCAGGTGTTCGGCCGCTCTGCGCCGCGCACGCTGGAAATCGGCTTCGGCATGGGGCACTCGCTGCTGGAAATGGCTGCGGCTGCGCCCGAGCAGGACTTCATCGGCGTTGAAGTGCATTACCCCGGTGTCGGCGCATTGCTCAATGGCGTGCTGACTCAGGGCCTGACCAACGTGCGGGTCTATGACTGCGATGCCATCGAAGTGCTGAATCGCTGTATTGCGGACAACAGCCTGGATCGCCTGATGCTGTTCTTCCCGGATCCATGGCACAAGAGCCGTCACCACAAGCGCCGCATCGTGCAGCCTGAGTTTGCCGCGCTGGTACGTAGCAAGCTGAAGACCGGTGGCGTGTTCCACATGGCGACCGACTGGGGTCCTTACGCCGAGTACATGCTGGAAGTGATGAGCGTCGCGCCGGGTTTCCGCAATCAGGCCGAAGACAATCAGTACGTGCCACGCCCGGCCGAACGCCCGATCACCAAGTTCGAACGCCGTGGCGAGCGTCTTGGCCATGGTGTCTGGGATTTGAAATTCGAGAAGGTTGACTGACCGTCGAAGCGGACGCGGAGCGTCCTGAGAGGCGTTACCACGCTGGGGCGTGGGAACGATCAGCGTGAAGTTGACGATCGTGCCCATGCTCCGCGTGGGCATGCAGCCCGGGACGCTCTGCGTCACATCTTCAAGCGAACGCGGAGCGCTGGAATGATCAAATCACTTTCTGTCCGCAACCACTCCGATCAGCACCAGCACCACCAACAGCACCGGCGCCAGGCTGTAGTTGTTGAACTGGCTCAGGCCGCGCACGACCCAGGGGGTGGCGTAGATCAGGGCCAGGCCGCTGCCGACGGTGCACAGCAGGGCCATGATCGGGATGCGCAAGGCGCCTGCCATGCTGCCCACGCGCTGTTCCAGCCAGCCTTTGACATCCGAGCCGAACAGCACCAGCAGGCAGCCCACCAGCGCCAGGGCGATTTCTGAAAGGTTGCTGCGACTCCAGCGTGACACGGTGGCGAGCAGATCGAGTACGAGATCCATGCAGGGTCCTTAGATCAGAAAGTATTGCAACAAGTCATTGAGGAAAAGCTGGCCTTGCGGCGTCGCTGCCAGACGTGTCGGGTCGGTCTGCAACAGACCGCGTTGCTCCGCCTGTTTACGAGCGCTGGCCAGTGAGTCGACGCTTAGACCCGTTCTTTCCCGAAATAATGCAGCGTCCACGCCCTTTGTCAGTCGCAAGGCGTTCATCAGGAACTCGAACGGCAATTCATCCAGCGGCAATAGCTTCATGCCCGCCTGAAAAGGTTTGTCAGGGTTCAGGTAGTCCTTGGGCAGCCGCGTTTTCCAGGTACGGAAAATACGCCCGTCCAGATGGCTCAGCTTGCCATGAGCGCCCGCGCCGATCCCGATGAAATCGCCGAACGCCCAGTAATTCAGGTTATGCCGCGCCGGTTTGCCGGGCTGTGCATAGGCCGACACTTCGTATTGCGCGTAGCCATGGTCCGCCAGCAGTTGCTGGCCGGTTTCCTGAATGTCCCAGAGGATGTCGTCTTCCGGCAGCACCGGCGGCTGGTTCCAGAACACCGTGTTGGGCTCCAGTGTCAGCTGATACCAGGACAGATGGGTCGGTTTCAGCGCGATGGCTTGTCTCAGGTCATCCAGCGCTTCGTCTTGCGATTGATCCGGCAAGCCATGCATCAGGTCCAGGTTGAAGTTGTCGAAACCGGCCTGACGCGCCATGTCCGCCGCGCGGATTGCTTCGTCACCATTGTGGATTCGGCCCAGCGCCTTGAGCTTGGATTCCTGAAAGCTCTGGATGCCGATGGACAGCCGGTTGATGCCCAATGCGCGATAGGCGCTGAACTTGGCCTGCTCGAACGTACCGGGGTTGGCTTCAAGGGTGATTTCGATATCGCTGGCGAATCGAATGCGTTGTTCCACACCTTTCAACAGACGGCCCAGCGCCTCGGCACTGAACAGGCTGGGCGTGCCGCCACCGAAGAAGATCGATTGCAGCTCGCGGCCGTAGACGTGTGGCAGGTCCTGATCCAGATCGGCCAGCAGTGCGTCGACGTACTCCTGTTCCGGCAGCACCGGGCTGGCCGTGTGGGAGTTGAAGTCGCAATACGGGCATTTGCGCACGCACCACGGAATGTGAATGTACAGCGCCAGCGGCGGCAGGTACGGCAATGCAGGGCGCGGGCCTTCGGACGAAAAACCGGTCTCGCCCAGAAACAGCGGCTGCGCAGGCGGATCGTGGATCATTGCAGACCCAGGCGCTGGCGCAGCAGGACCATGGCGCGGGCGCGATGGCTGAGCTGGTTTTTCTCGACAGGCCCGAGCTCTGCGCTGGAGCAGTCGCGCTCCGGCACCCAGAACAGCGGGTCGTAGCCAAAGCCGTGTTCGCCGCTGGCTGCATGCAGAATGCGCCCGTGCCACAGGCCTTCACACAGAATCGGCAGTGGGTCATCGGCGTGTCGCACCAGCGCCAGCACGCACACGAACTGCGCACCGCGTTGCTCGTCCGGCACGTCTTTCAATGCGTCCAGCAGCTTGGCGTTGTTGGCCGCGTCGCCCTTGCCATCGGCGTAGCGTGCCGAATAGATCCCCGGCGCGCCGCCCAGAAAGTCCACCGCCAGCCCCGAGTCGTCCGCCAGGGCAGGCAGGCCCGACAGGCGCGATGCGTTGCGGGCCTTGAGGATGGCGTTCTCGACGAACGACAGGCCGGTCTCTTCCGGCTCGATCTGGCTGAATTCGCCTACTGAGCGCAGGGTGACGCTGTCGCCGAGCATGGCCTGGAGTTCTTTGAGCTTGCCAGCGTTGTGGCTGGCCAGTACGAGTTGGGTAAGGTTCATCATTGGCCCGGAAAGAGTTCCTGGTTAAAACTGAAACGGTGAGTATTGCCGTCTGTCTGGACGGTAATGTCGAAAATTCGGACTTCCTGCTGCGGCACAGGGTACTGCGCCACATAGCTGACCGCGCCGTATTCGGTGACCGGCTTGAAACCCAGCGGCAGCGAGTCATTGGCCAGATCCCTGATCGTCCCGCTGACCTGCGCCATCTGCGGCTTTCCATTACGGACCACAGAGATGTTGATGACACCCTGTTCCTTGCTGCGGATCAGCTCCGCATTTCTGGCGATGTCCGGTTGCAGCACCGTCGAATTGAAGGTGTTGTAGTAAACCGTGATGTCGCCAAACTGCTCCTGACGATTGCCCTTGATGGCGTCTGCTGCCATTGCGGGCAGGCTCAGACTGGCGATCAGCAGAGACAGCATCAGGCGGCGCATGTCGTTTCCTCGAAAAGCAGCGTTACACGGCGATCCGGTGGTCCGTCAGCCCAGGGCTGGTGACCCGGTAGATGCCGATTTCACCCAACAGATTAGGCCATAGCTTGCTGGCCCACCCATGGCGGTGCTGCTGATCGACAGCCAGTCGGTCGAGTACCTGCGCATCGCGCTCGCGGCACAGTTCTTCGAAGTCGCCGAAGGTGCAGAAGTGGATGTTCGGCGTGTTGTACCAGGTGTACGGCAGAAACTCGGAGACCGGCATGCGGCCCTTGCTCGCCAGGTACCAGCGGCAGCGCCAGTGGCCGAAGTTCGGGAACGTGATGATGCATTGCCGGCCGACCCGCAGCATTTCGTCGAGGATCCGGTCCGGGTAATGTACGGCCTGCAGCGCCTGAGTCATGACCACGATGTCAAAGCTGTTGCTGGCGAAGTTGCCCAGCCCTTTGTCCAAGTCCTGCTCGATGACGTTGATGCCCTTGGCGACGCACTGGGCGATGTTGTCTGCGTCGTTTTCCAGGCCGTAGCCTGTGACCTGCTTGTGGTCACGCAGCCAGGTCAGCAGCTCGCCGTCACCGCAACCCAGGTCGAGCACGCGGCTGCCAGCGGGAATCCATTCCTGGATGATTTCCAGATCGGCTCTCATGACATCCTCACAGCGAAATTCGATTCATGTAATTACTGAAAGCCTGCAGATAGCGCGGGATGGGGATCAGGAAGGCGTCGTGCCCCTGAGGCGCATCGATTTCCAGGTAGCAGACGTCCTTGCGGGCCGCCATCAACGCATCCACCAGTTCGCGGGAGCGGGCTGGCGAGAAGCGCCAGTCGGTGGTGAAGGACATCACGCAGAACCTGGCTGTCGCATTGGCGAAGGTCTTGGCCAAGTCGTCGTTGAAGTTGGCGGCCGGGTCGAAGTAATCCAGCGCCTTGGTCATCAACAGGTAGGTATTGGCGTCGAAACGCCCGGAGAACTCTTCACCCTGATAACGCAGGTAGCTCTCGACCTGAAACTCGACACTGTGGAAATCGTAATTGAGCTTCTCGCTCTTCAGGCCGCGGCCGAACTTCTCGCCCATCGAGTCATCGGACAGATAGGTGATGTGGCCAACCATGCGCGCCAGCATCAGACCGCGTTTGGGTATCACGCCACGTTCCTGAAACGAGCCGCCGTGAAATTCGGGGTCCGTGAGGATGGCCTGACGCGCCACTTCGTTGAAGGCGATATTCTGAGCGGACAGCTTCGGGGCTGAAGCGATGGCCAGGCAGTGACGCACGCGCTCGGGGTAGCTGATGGTCCATTGCAATGCCTGCATGCCACCCAGGCTGCCGCCGATGACCGCAGCCCACTGGGCGATCCCCAGAACGTCGGCCAAGCGGGCCTGGCTGTTGACCCAGTCTTCCACGGTGACGACCGGGAAGTTGGCGCCGAAAGGCTTGCCGGTTTCCGGATCAATGCTGCTGGGGCCGGTCGAACCGTTGCAGCCGCCCAGATTGTTCAGGCTGACGACGAAGAATTTGTTGGTATCGATAGGCTTGCCGGGACCTATGCAACTGTCCCACCAGCCGGGCTTGCGATCATCGACGCTGTGGAAGCCCGCCGCATGATGGTGCCCGGACAGCGCGTGACAGATCAGCACGGCATTGCTGGCCGTGGCATTGAGTTGACCGTAGGTTTCGTAAATCAGGTCGTAGGCCGGTAGCGAACGGCCACACGCCAGCGCCAGAGGCTCACTGAAATGGGCCAGTTGCGGTGTGACCAGACCGACAGAATCGTGGGGAAAGACCGTGGGCATCGACCCTGCTCTCGCTTGAATGAGGCGTAAGTCTAAAGACCGTGGGGTGCAGCGGCAATAAGGGAATATCAGGCGCGGTACGGACTGCCTCAACACTGATCGTGGCCGTCGCTCCGCGTGGGCATGCAGCCGTGACGCTCTGCGTCACAAATGGCACAGATTGCGGATTCAGTGGGCCGAGCGCATGACGTGGGTAACGCTGGAGCTTGGCCACGCATCTGCGCCACATTCAAGTGCGGACGCGGAGCGTCCTGAGCGGCATTCCCACGCGGAGCGTAGGAACGATCAGCGTGATCTCAAGCACGCCGATCATGCCCATGCTTGCGATCATCATCAAGGGATTACATCAACAGGCGCAGCACTTCTGGCATGTGGCTCATGGCCGCCAGGTTGTTGATGACCAGCATGTCCAGCAGCTTGAGCACCAGGAAAGCGAGGATCGGCGAGATATCGAGGCCTCCCAGGTTCGGCACGATTCTGCGGAAGGGTGCCAGCGCCGGTTCGCAGATCTGATTGACCAGTTCCGCACCAGGATTGTTGCTGCCCGGCGCGACCCAGGACAGGATTACGCTGATGATCAGGGCGAAGAAGAATATCTTCAGGAAAAGCGCGGTTACGCTGATGATCGACCACAGCAGCAGAAGCAACGGATCACCGGCGGTGCCGGCTATCAGCAGCAAGGTAAGGGCCATCAGAATCATCTGCACGATGATCGCGAGCACCAGCGACGACATGTCCAGTCCGAAAATGCTCGGAATGATGCGTCGCAGCGGCTTGAGCAGCGGCTGAGTGGCTTTGACGATGAACTGACTCAGCGGGTTGTAGAAGTTCGCTCGCACCAGTTGCAGCACGAAGCGCAACAGGATGAGCGTCAAATACAGACTGCCGAGGGTTTGCAGGACATAAATTGCAGCGGTGTTCAATCCGATCATCAATCTGCTCCGAAAAAGATCTGAAATTATTTGCCCAGTTGCTCAGCCAGTTCGGCTGCGCGGTGATCGGCGGCGGTCAGCGCGGTTTGCACCAGTGCTTCGAAACCGCCTGCCTGAAATGCCTTGATCGCGGCTTCTGTGGTGCCGCCCGGTGAGGCGACACGACGACGCAATTCGCCTGCATCCACATCGCTGCCCGTCGCGATCAGCGCCGAGCCGAGTGCGGTTTGCAGGGTGAGTTTTTTGGCGATGTCTTCCGGCAGGCCCAGTTTCACACCTGCGGCGGTCATCGCTTCCATCATTAGAAAAAAGTAGGCAGGGCCGCTGCCGGACACCGCAGTGACGGCGTCCATGTGCTTTTCCTGCTCGACCCAGACCGCGATCCCGACGGCGGCCAGCATTTGCTCGGCCTGTTCGCGTTGTGTGGCGGTGACATTCGCTGTGGCATACAGGCCGCTGGCGCCCTGACGCAGCAGCGAAGGCGTATTGGGCATGCAGCGGACCACCGGCTGTTCGCCCAGCCATTTGGTCAGGCTGGCGCAGGTAATGCCGGCAGCCACCGAAACAATCAACTGATGCGCTTCCAGGCTGGACTTGAGGGCTTCGCACACGGCTTTCATCAACTGTGGCTTGACCGCGAGTACCACAACGTCCGCACCCTTGACCGCTTCGGCGTTGTCGGCGAAGACTTTGATGCCGTGCTCGGTCGAAATGCGTTCGCGGGTTTCGGCACCCGGCGCGCTGGCACAGATCAGGCTTGCCTCCACACCTTGGGCACGCAGTCCTCCGATCAGGCTGGAGGCCATGTTTCCGGCGCCGATGAAGGCGATACGGGTCTTGCTCATGAGTGGGGTCCTTGTGTGGAGGTTATGGCTGGCCGTAGTCGCGGGCGCCAAAGAGGGCGGTGCCGATCCGTACCCAGGTTGCGCCTTGAGCGATGGCGGCTTCCAGGTCGTGGCTCATGCCCATGGAAAGGGTGTCGAGCGGCAGGTCCAGTTGATCCTGCAGCGTGCGCACAGCCGCAAAGGCAGCGGCCTGTTCGGCCTGATCTTCGGTGGGCTCGGGAATCGCCATCAGGCCACGCAGCTTCAGGCGCGGCAGGGCGCTGATGGCAGCGGCCAGTGCTGGCAGATCCTCTGGCGTACAGCCTGATTTGCTGGCCTCGCCACTGACATTCACCTGAATGCAGATGTTGAGCGGCTCCAGGCCTTCAGGGCGCTGCTCGGAAAGGCGTTGAGCGATTTTCAGGCGATCCACGGAATGTACCCAGGCGAAGTTCTCGGCGATTGCGCGCGTCTTGTTCGATTGAATGGGGCCAATGAAGTGCCAGCACAAGGGCAGGTCGGCCAATTCAGCCTGTTTACCGAGCGCTTCCTGCAAATAATTTTCGCCAAAGTCACGTAATCCGGCAGCGTATGCTTCGCGCAATGCGCTGGAGGGCTTGGTTTTACTCACCGCCAGCAGGCCGACCGAGGCCGGGTCGCGCTGCGCTGCGAGAGACGCTGTACGAATTCGCTGTTCGAGCGTTGAAATGTTCGCTGCTATCGTGGACATTGATTTGCGCCAGCAGGGCTAAAGTCTGCGGCATTCTATGTGATTGAGGAGCTGTATGGATATTACCGAGCTGCTGGCCTTCAGTGCCAAACAGGGCGCGTCGGACTTGCACCTCTCTGCAGGCCTGCCGCCGATGATCCGTGTCGACGGCGATGTGCGGCGGATCAACCTGCCACCGCTCGATGCAAAAGAAGTCAAGGCGCTGATCTACGACATCATGAATGACAAGCAGCGCCAGGTCTTCGAGGAGTCTCTGGAAACCGACTTCTCGTTCGAAGTGCCGGGTGTCGCGCGTTTCCGCGTCAACGCGTTCAACCAGAATCGTGGCGCTGGCGCCGTGTTCCGGACCATTCCCTCCCGGATCCTGAGCATGGAAGATCTGGGCATGGGCAATGTGTTTCGCAAGATTGCAGACGTGCCTCGCGGTCTGATTCTGGTCACGGGTCCCACCGGGTCGGGTAAATCGACCACGCTGGCGGCGATGATCGACTACCTCAACTGCAACAAGCATCACCACATCCTGACCATCGAAGACCCTATCGAATTCGTTCACGAGTCCAAGAAGTGCCTGGTCAACCAGCGCGAAGTGCATCGCGACACGCTCGGGTTTTCGGAGGCTTTGCGTTCGGCACTGCGTGAAGATCCGGACGTGATTCTAGTGGGCGAGCTGCGCGACCTTGAAACTATTCGTCTGGCGCTGACTGCTGCCGAAACCGGCCACCTGGTGTTCGGCACGCTGCACACGACGTCAGCGGCCAAGACCATCGACCGGGTGGTGGACGTGTTTCCGGCTCAGGAAAAATCCATGATCCGCTCGATGCTGTCCGAGTCGCTGCACGCTGTCGTGTCGCAGTCACTGCTCAAGAAGGTCGGCGGCGGGCGGATCGCGGCTCATGAAATCATGATGGGCACGCCCGCGATCCGTAACCTGATTCGTGAAGACAAGGTGGCGCAGATGTATTCGGCCATTCAGACCGGAGGCTCGATGGGCATGCAGACGCTGGACATGTGCCTGGCCGATCTGGTCAAGAAAGGCCTGATCACCCGTGAGAGCGCACGCGAGCGGGCCAAGGTGCCTGACAACTTCTAGGAAATGGAAAGGGGAGATGAAACAGGCCTGCGCAGAGGCAGGCCTTGGAGGGGATCAGCGCTGCACGACCCGCATTTGCGTGGTCTGCTTGGGCAATACGCGCTTGGCGATCTTGTAGTGACTGTTCCAGTACGGCTTGTTCAGCGTGTCCACGGTGACAGCCTTGCCACGACGCGGCGCATGAACGAACTTGTTGTCGCCCAGATAGATCGCCACGTGGTTCACGTTGCGGCTCTTGATGTTGAAGAACAGCAGGTCACCCGGTTTCAAATCCTTGCGATCCACTGTCTGCCCGTGGCCTTGGGCCATGGCATTGGACGTACGTGGCAAGTCGACTTCACGAACGTCGCTGTAGGCGTACTTCACCAGCCCACTGCAATCCAGACCTTTGCCCGGCGTTGTACCGCCCCAGCGATAGGGCGTGCCGACAGTCTGCAGAGCACGTTTCACAACGGCGTTACCCTGTTTGGCGTTACCCGCGTTCAGAGCCTGAACGTGGGCAGCCTTGGAGGAATTCTTTCGCGAAACCGGCGTCTGAACGGCGCGGGTGGTTCGCGTTGCATGTGGAATGACGGTGGCTTCTTGAGGCGTATTTCGCGTTGCTATCACGGGCGTAAGGTGACTTTTGGCGGTGTAACCCGAGAAGCTCGCAGGAAGCTGTTGCTCACGATTGGTGGCGTGGGCGGCCAGTGGCATAAACAGGCAAATGGTTAGCCATGTCTTGAAAAAAGGACGCATTTGGCAAGGCTCATGGTGGTCAGCGCGCAACTTTATAACAGCTTTTTTGAAAATCCTGACCCCATTTGTCGAGTGAGTCACAGTGGCATCATTGCAAAATGCGCGAAAGACTCTTTCTGTTTTCTCCGTAATTCCTTTGGCGACAAGGGTTTGACGGTGCATAAGGGCGTAGGATGCCGTACGTCGGAAGACGACAATGGAGTCACAAAAATGTTATTTATTTTTTTCTATTGACTCAGAGAGGATACAAATGAACGGCTATCGCTCCGACACACACAGCAAGGTCATGGGTTATCTGTTGTGGATTTTCGGGTTCCTCGGCGCGCACCGTTTCTACTACGGCAAGCCTGTGACCGGGACTATCTGGTTCTTCACGTTCGGGTTGCTTGGCATCGGCTGGCTGATCGACCTGTTTCTGATTCCGTCGATGGATCGCGAAGCGGACCTGCGCTTCACGTCAGGCTCGACCGACTACAGCCTGGCCTGGATCCTGCTGACCTTCCTCGGCCTCTTCGGCGTGCACCGCATGTACATGGGCAAGTGGATCACCGGAGTTATCTACCTGTTCACAGGCGGGCTATTCCTGATCGGCATCCTGTATGACTTCTGGACACTGAATAATCAGGTCTCAGTGGAGAATGCACGACGCGGTTGATAGCTGGTGGGGATGCGGCCCGTGACGCTCTGCGTCACTTCACGGCCGGACGCGGAGCGTCCTGAGAGGCGTTACCACGCCAGAGCGTGGGAACGATCAGTGGTCTCAAACACGCTGATCGTTCCTACGCTCCGCGTGGGAATGCCGCTCAGGACGCTCCGCGTCCGCTCTTGAATGTGGCGCAGATGCGCGCCCAAGCTCCAGCGTTATCCACGTCATGCGTTCGGCTCACTGAATCCGCAATCTGTGCCATTTGTGACGCTCTACGTCACACCTTACTGCCGGACGCGGAGCGTGGTTACGATCAGCAGGTAGTTCAGCGGTTATAACTGATCCGCCCATCCACAAGCGTGTAACGCACTGAGCTAGGCAGACAGTGGCCGATGAAGGGGCAGTTTTCGCCTTTGGACAGCCAGGTTTCGCCCGCGAGGGTTGAAGCCGCTGGATCGAACAGGACGATGTCTGCTGGCGCACCGGCGCTCAGTTTGCCCGCAGGCAGGCGCAGCGCGGCGGCCGGGCCGCTGCTGAGGCGGGCGATCAGGGTTGGCAGGTCCAGCAGGCCGTCTTCGACCAGGGTCATGGCCAGTGGCAGCAGCAACTCGACGCTGCTGATGCCTGGCTCGGTTGCACCGAATGGCGCGAGTTTGGCGTCTCGCTCATGGGACTGATGATGGCTGGAGATGGCCTGGATCACCCCGGACTTCACCGCTTCGCGCAGGCCGTCACGGTCGGCACGGGTGCGCAGGGGCGGCTGGACGTGGTACAGGCTGGAGAAGTCGATCAGCGCCTCATCCGTCAGGATCAGCTGATACAGCGCCACATCCGCCGTTACGGGCAGTCCGCGCGCCTGCGCCTGTGCAATCAGGGCCGCGCCCCGAGCGCTGGTCAACTGGCTGAAGTGCGCACGCACGCCACTCTGCTCGACCAGCAGCAGGTCGCGCGCCAGGGCGACGGTTTCGGCCGTTTCCGGAATGCCGGCCAATCCCAAAAAGCTGGCCGTCGGACCTTCGTGAGCCAGACCGCCTTCGGCCAGATCACGATCCTGCGAATTGAAGATCACGGTCAGGTCAAACGTGGCCGCGTATTCCAGCGCCCGGCACAGTGTGCGCGTGTTGTTGAAGCTGCTCAGCCCGTTGCCGAACGCAACGCAGCCTGCATCGCGCAGGGCGATCAGTTCGGCCAGTTGCTCGCCTTCCAGGCCCTTGCTCAGCGCTCCAATCGGAAAGACCTTGCTGAAACCGGCTTCACGAGCGCGGTCCAGAATCAGCTCGGCAACCGCTGACGTATCCAATACCGGTTTGGTGCGCGGTGGGCAGCACAGGCTGGTCACGCCGCCAGCCGTCGCCGCACGGGTTTCGCTGGCGATGCTGCCTTTACGGCTGTAACCCGGCTCACGCAGGGAGACATTGAGATCGACCAGACCGGGCGCGGCGACAAGGCCGGTGGCGTCGATGGTCTGGCTCGCTTCGAAGCCGGCTGGTGCTGCGCCGATTGCCAGAAGCTTGCACGCTTCAATGTGCAGGTCGGTTACTTGATCCAGACCGCTGACCGGGTCGATGACGCGAGCGCCGAGAATACTGAGCTTCACAGGGCTTTCTCCTGCTCGAACTGTCGTTGTGCGGTTTGTCCGCTCATGGCCATGGACAGCACCGCCATGCGCACCGCGATGCCGTAAGTCACTTGATTGAGAATCACCGAATGAGCCCCGTCGGCCACTGCCGACTCGATTTCCACGCCGCGATTGATCGGACCGGGATGCATGACGATGGCATCCGGTTTCGCAACCGCCAGACGCGCGGTGGTCAGACCGAACAGGCGGTAGAACTCGCCTTCGCTGGGCAGTAGGCCGCCGGTCATGCGCTCGCGCTGCAGACGCAGCATGATGACCACGTCCACGTCTTTCAAACCTTCGTTGAGATCGGTGTAAACCTTGACGCCGTACTGCTCGATACCGACCGGCAGCAGGGTTTTCGGTCCGATCACGCGGATGTCCGGGCAGCCCAGCGCCTTGAGCGCCAGCATGTTGGAGCGCGCCACACGCGAGTGCAGGATGTCGCCGACGATGGCCACCGAGAGGTTCTCGAAACCGCCCTTGTGACGACGAATCGTCAGCATGTCGAGCATGCCCTGGGTCGGGTGAGCGTGACGGCCATCGCCGCCATTGATGATCGCCACGTCCGGGCAGACGTGCTCGGCAATGAAGTGTGCTGCACCCGAGTCAGCGTGGCGCACGACAAACATGTCGGCTGCCATGGCCTCAAGGTTGCGCAGGGTGTCGAACAGCGTTTCGCCCTTGCTGGTGGACGAGGTCGAGACGTTCAGCGTGATCACGTCGGCTGACAGGCGCTGCGCCGCCAGTTCGAAAGTGGTCCGCGTACGGGTCGAGTTCTCGAAGAACACGTTGCACACCGTCTTGCCACGTAACAGCGGGACTTTCTTCACCGCCCGGGCACCGACTTCGAGAAACGAGTCGGCGGTGTCGAGGATTTCGGTGAGCAGCTCGCGAGGCAAGCCGTCCAGAGACAGAAAATGGCGCAGCTGACCCTGATGGTTCAACTGCAGCGGGCGCTTGGCGTCGAGAGGCGTCATCGCAATGGACTCTTAGAGGGCGGTAGAGAGGTCTTGAAGTTCGAGTGCCAGAGGCTCGGGGCCGGACAGCTTGATGCGTTCCTGTGGTGCCAGAGACAGCGTCGCGCCTACCACGTTAGGACGGATCGGCAGTTCACCGGCTTCCAGGTCCAGCAGGCAGACCAGCGTGACACTGGCCGGGCGGCCGTAATCGAACAGCTCATTGAGGGCGGCGCGAATGGTGCGGCCGCTCATCAGCACGTCATCGATCAGCACCAGATGCTGGCCTTCGATCTCGAACGGCAGCTCAGACGGGCGTACTTGCGGATGCAGGCCGTTCTGGCTGAAGTCATCACGGTAGAAGGAAACGTCCAGCGTGCCGAGCGGGGCCGTATTGTCGAGTGCCTTGAGCAGCGCCTGAGCAACCCATACGCCGCCGGTGCGAATACCGATGAAACGAGGGTCGCTGATGCCGCGCTTGCTCAGGTGAGCGTTCAGGTCAGTGGCCATCTGACGAATCAGTTCGGCGGGATTGGGCAGGCTCATGGTTGCTCCTTGGGGCTCGGGCAGCGTCCGTCCATGCGGCGCGGCTCAAGCGTAAACGTGGAATCCGGGTATCTCGAAGCGGTGCGGACGCAAAAAGTCACGCATTCAACAGTTCGGGGTGCTCGTCGAGCCACCCTTGCAACAGCAGGGCGGCGGCAATGGCGTCAACCGGGTTGTCGCGGTAGCTGCCTTTCTGGCCGCCTCGGGCCATGCGCTCGCCCTTGGCTTCGAAAGTGGTCAGGCGTTCGTCGTGGGTATACACCGCCACGCCGAAACGGCCATTGAGCTTGCGTGAAAACTTTTCGGCCAGGTCGCTCATGTTACTGCGTGTGCCGTCCATATTGAGCGGCAGACCTACCACGATGGCGTCGGGTTGCCATTCCTTGATGAGCGCCTGAACCTTTTCCCAGTCCGGGATGCCGTTCTGCGCCTTCAAGGTACACAGCTCGCGGGCCTGACCGGTGATGGCCTGGCCGACTGCAACGCCGATCTGTTTGGTGCCGAAATCAAACCCCAGCAGCAGGCGCAATGCAGCCATCAGGCGTGCCCTGCCTGGGTCGAAAGAAGGCTGAGATTAACGCCCAGTCGTGCGGCGGCAGCATTGAGGCGCTCATCGCTGTCCACGTCGAACAGAATGCGCGGGTCAAATGAGCAGGTCAGCCAGGCGTTGGCGGCCATTTCGGCGTCGAGCTGACCGGCGTCCCACCCGGCGTAGCCGAGTGTGATCACATTTTGATCAGGGCCGTAGCCGTCGGCAATCGAGAACAGCACATCCTGGGACGTGGAAAGCGAGATACCACCCGGCAGATCGACCGTCGCCTGAAACACCTGGCCGCTGGGATGCAGCACGAAGCCGCGATCGGTCTGCACCGGGCCGCCGGAGTGGATGGGGATCTGCTGGCAGCGCACCGGTGCAGGCAGCTCCGGTCGCAATTGTTCAAGCACATCGGCCAGGGTCAGGCTTTGCGGGCGGTTGATCACCAGTCCCATTGCGCCATTGGCGTTGTGCTCGACAACGTAAGTCAAGGTCTGCGAGAAGTTCTCGTCGTGCATGTGCGGCATGGCGATCAAGAACTGATGCTTGAGGTAACTCGGAGAGACTTTTTTCATGAGCCCTAGTGTGGCGCTGAGCCGCGTGCCTGACAACTGTCAGTTGTGCGTGCGCTGGCAGTATTGGCAAAAAAGCATCAGTTGCTGGAAAGCTTGTCCCCGCGGGCGAATTTCCAGGTGCGAATGATCTCGAGTCGATCGATGTCAGCCAGATCGCCGGTGAACGGCGCAAATGGCGCTGCAAGCCTCACGATTCGCTGCGCTGCCTGATCCAGCAGCGGCTGTCCGGAAGATTCGAGCACCAGCACTTCGTACAGCGAACCGTCGCGGTTGATCGAGACCAGCAGTCGCAGGTTTCCGTAGATCTGCTTGCGGCGAGCTTCTTCAGGGTAGTTGAGGTTGCCGACCCGCTCGACTTTCTTGCGCCAGTCATCCTTGTACCAGGCGCCCTTGTCGCGCATGGTCGAAGCCGCGTTCAGGCGATGGATCTTCGGGCGTTTGGCGTACAACTGCTGTTCGGCGGACAGTTCGGCTTCCAGGCTGGCGATTTCGTTGCTCAGTTCGGCGCTGTCGAAGGTCGGCGCGGCCTTGACCGCTGGGTCGGGTTTGACCTCTTCGCGCTTGGCGACGGTTTTCTGAGGGCTGGGTGCCGTGGTGGCGACCGCAGTCTTGGGCGCTTCCTGCTTGACCACCGGCTTGCTGGCCGGGGGCGGCGTGACCTTGTTGACCTTGGTGTCCTGGTAGGGCGCGACTTCGGTGGTCTTGAGCGTTTCAGCCTTATCCAGCGTACCGCTGCCCTGCTGGTCGTCCTGAGCGAGGAAATCAGCCTGTTTGGGCTTTTCTTCGCTGTTGAAGGTGGCGAGGGTGATTTCCAGGGTTTGCGAGATCTGTTCCGGCTTCACGTAGGTAAAGCCCACGCCGAGAATGATCGCCAGATGGATCAACGCCGCGATCATCATGGTGAAGCCCAGACGATCGGCCGGACGCACGCCGACGTTGGCGAGTTCCAGGGGGAGGTCGTTTCTGGCCATCGATGTCATGGGCGGTTCAGCATCTCGTCAGCCTGCATGTCAAAGTCCGTGTCGTGTTACAGGTGACGCATGATAACGCAATGTGGCTTGAAGCTCCGGTCCGGATCGGACGAAGGGCGTTCAGTGCCCGGTATACCCGGCAGTCCTCGATGTGGGAGGCCCCGCTGCGTCAAAGACTTCGCAGCGGGCTTCCCACAATTCGGGATCATTTCAACGTAAAACCTGCCAATCAGGCAGCGCGCGCCTGCAACTTCTTCTCGATTGCATCCATCAACAGGCCGCCGATGTCGGTGCCGAAGGCGTTGTCGATTTCGCGAATGCAGGTCGGGCTGGTCACGTTGATTTCGGTCAGGTGCTCACCGATCACGTCCAGGCCCACGAACAGCAGACCTTTCTCGCGCAGGGTCGGGCCGATCTGTTCGGCGATCCAGCGGTCCTTGTCGCTCAGCGGACGCGCTTCGCCACGGCCGCCAGCGGCGAGGTTGCCACGGGTTTCGCCGGCTGCCGGAATACGCGCCAGGCAATAAGGAACAGGTTCGCCATCGACCATCAGGATGCGTTTGTCGCCGTCCTTGATCGCGGGCAGATAACCCTGCGCCATGATCTGCTGGGTGCCGTGGGCCGTCAGGGTTTCCAGAATGACCGACAGGTTCGGATCGCCCGCACGATGGCGGAAGATCGACGCGCCGCCCATGCCGTCCAGTGGCTTGAGGATCACGTCGCCGTGCTGTTCGGCGAACTCGCGGATGATGTCGGCGCGGCGGCTGACCAGCGTCGGCGGGGTGCATTGCGGGAACAGTGTGGCAAACAGCTTCTCGTTGCAGTCACGCAGGCTCTGCGGCTTGTTGACCACCAGCACGCCAGCGCGCTCGGCCTGC
Organism: Pseudomonas sp. fls2-241-TYG-175; assembly: GCF_030209155.1. Classification (NCBI taxonomy): domain Bacteria; kingdom Pseudomonadati; phylum Pseudomonadota; class Gammaproteobacteria; order Pseudomonadales; family Pseudomonadaceae; genus Pseudomonas; species Pseudomonas sp. fls2-241-TYG-175. The sequence continues at coordinate 45,476 of NZ_JARVSO010000035.1, forward strand.
TCCAGCAGGTAAGTCGCGTAGACAAACTCCATGTCGAATGGCGGATCCTTGCGCATCAGGATCACGTCCAGATCGTCCAGGCCTGCGTCGACTTCAGCCTCGAATTCGAACCATTTGCCCGGATCGGCGAACACCTTGAGCGGCTTCATGCGCGCACGGGCCTGACCTGCGTTCTGGTACAGATCCTTCTGCTCCATATAGAACAGCTCCCAGCCACGCGCCTGTGCAGCCAGCAGCATGGCGAGCGAACTGTCCTTTTTATAGGAGATGCGCTCAATGGGGTCCATGACAATCCCTAGGCGAACGCTCATGGGCAATATCCTCTGATCGATAAGGGCCGGTACGGCCGTGAAATTGGCGTCAGGGTGGCGCTCCGAGTGCTCCCGGTCAAGGGGCGGCGCAGTTTATGGATTGAGAGGGAGGAGTGTGCTAAAAAGGCCTCACACCTAGTCTACGATCCTTCCGGATCAGTGAAGCCATACCATCAGGCTCCCAGTGCTTTGCAGTACACGCAAAAATTCGCTGCGGCGATGGAAGAGCAGATATGGAACAGCACCCCACAGCCTTGAAAGTCATGGTCATCGATGACTCGAAGACCATTCGCCGCACCGCCGAAACGCTGTTGAGAAACGTCGGCTGTGAAGTCATCACGGCCATCGACGGTTTCGATGCGCTGGCCAAGATTGCCGATAACCACCCGCGCATCATATTCGTCGATATCATGATGCCGCGTCTGGATGGCTATCAGACCTGTGCCCTGATCAAGAACAATCGAGCGTTCAAGTCCACGCCTGTCATTATGCTGTCCTCCAAGGACGGGCTGTTCGACAAGGCCAGGGGTCGGGCTGTGGGGTCGGATCAGTTTCTGACCAAGCCATTCAGCAAGGAAGAACTGCTCAGCGCGATCAAGGCCCATGTGCCGAGCTTCGTTGCAGTAGAACAACACATACCGTGACGCCCGCGCCCATTGAACGCGTGCTCGCAACCTGACGGGGAACACCCATGGCTCGAATATTGATCGTCGATGACTCGCCGACTGAAATGTACAAACTCACCGGCATGCTGGAAAAGCATGGTCACGAGGTGCTCAAGGCTGAAAACGGCGCGGACGGCGTGGCCCTGGCCCGTCAGGAAAAACCCGACGCCGTGCTCATGGACATCGTGATGCCGGGGCTCAACGGCTTCCAGGCCACGCGTCAGCTGACCAAGGATGCCGACACCGCCATGATTCCGGTGATCATGATCACCACCAAGGATCAGGAAACCGACAAGGTCTGGGGCAAGCGCCAGGGTGCACGCGATTACCTGACCAAGCCGGTGGATGAAGACACCCTGATGAAAACCCTGAACGCGGTGCTGGCCGGCTGATTGCCGGAATCGCCATGGCCGAGCCACGCACAGCCTTTGAAATGCTTCTGGACATCGACCGGCGCTGTCGGTCGCTGGCGGCTGGCCTGCCTTTGCAGGAAGCCCATCAGCAGGACTGGGTCGGTATCGGGTTCAGAATGGGCGAGCAGCGTTTTGTGGCGCCCATTGGCGAGATCGCCGAAATCCTGCACGAACCACGACACGCCGCCTTGCATGGGGTCAAACCCTGGATCGTGGGCATCGCCAATCTTCGCGGACGGCTGTTGCCACTCACCGACCTGTGCGGATTCTTTGGTCAGGACCTGTCGTCCGTGCGCAAACAGCGCCGCGTGCTGGTGGTCGAACATCAGGACGCGTTCGCCGGTCTGCTGGTGGACGAGGTCTTCGGCATGCAGCATTTCAGTCAGTTGAGCCTGATTTCCGAAGCGCAGGGCACACTGGATCCGCGTCTGTTGCCGTTTCTGCGCGGGCAGTTCATTCGTGAACAGGCCTGGCTGGTGTTCAGTCCGTGGGCGCTGGTGCAGTCTGCGGAGTTTGTGGATGTGGCGTTCTAGAAGGTCGCAGCGGCTCGCCATGGGCGAACCGGTTTTGTGTCACGAATCGCAGTTGGTCCAGGCGGGGGCCTGATTTAAATGAGTAAGACAGGCAGGTCACTGGAAGGCGCACGCAGCCGTACGCAGATTATCGTGCTGTTCTTCGCGCTCATCGTGTTCATCATGTTGCTGTTCGCCAACTTCGCTTACCTCAATACTCAGTCGAACTACGACAAGCAGTACATCGGGCATGCAGGAGAGCTGCGCGTGCTGTCCCAGCGCATCGCGAAAAACGCCACCGAAGCTGCGGCGGGCAAGGCTCAGGCCTTCAAGCTGCTGGCCGATGCGCGCAACGACTTCGACCTGCGTTGGGGCTACCTGAGAAAAGGCGATCCCAACACCAGCCTGCCCGCCGCGCCGTCATCGATCCGCGACGAACTGCGCAACGTGCAGAACGATTGGGAAGCGCTGCGCAAGAACACCGACGTGATTCTGGCCAGCGAGCAGACCGTGCTGTCGCTGCATCAGGTGGCTGCAACCCTCGCCGAGACCATTCCGCAGTTGCAGGCCGAATACGAAAAGGTTGTCGAGATTCTTCTGCAGAGCAAAGCGCCTGCCGCGCAGGTTGTGGTCGCCCAGCGTCAGGCCTTGTTGGCCGAGCGGATTCTGGGATCGGTCAACACGGTGCTGGCGGGTGATGAAACCGCCGTGCAGGCGGCCGATGCCTTTGGCCGTGACGCCAGCCAGTTCGGGCGTGTGCTTAACGGGATGCTGGAAGGCAACGCGACCCTGCGTATTGCCCAGGTCGAAGACCGGGATGCGCGGGCGCGGCTGGCCGAGATTGCCGAGTTGTTCGAGTTTGTCTCCGGCTCGGTGGACGAAATTCTGGAGACCTCGCCCGAGCTGTACCGCGTACGGGAAGCGTCGGGCAACATCTTCAATACCTCGCAGACCCTGCTGGACGAGACCTCGGTGCTGGCCAACAGCCTGGAAAATCTGGCCAACCGACGCACCGTCAACACCGTGGGCGGCTACGTGCTGGGTCTGCTGGCGCTGATGTCGATCATCTTGATTGCGCTGGTAATGGTTCGCGAAACCAACCGCCAGTTACGTGAAACCGCACAGAAGAGCGAGCGCAACCAGAACGCGATCATGCGTCTGCTCGACGAAATCGAGAATCTGGCCGACGGCGATCTGACCGTCACCGCCTCGGTAACCGAAGACTTCACCGGTGCCATCGCCGACTCGATCAATTACTCCATCGATCAGTTGCGTGAACTGGTGGTCACCATCAACCTCACGGCTGAGCAGGTGGCCTCGGCCGTTGCCGAAACCCAGGCCACGGCCATGCAGCTGTCAGCAGCTTCCCGGCATCAGGCGTTGCAGATCAGCGCGGCCTCGACTTCGATCAACGACATGGCGGCGTCCATCGATCAGGTGTCGGCCAATGCCTCGGAATCCTCATCGGTGGCCGAGCGCTCGGTGACCATCGCCAACAAGGGCAACGAGGTGGTGCACAACACCATTCGCGGCATGGACAACATTCGTGAGCAGATTCAGGACACCTCCAAGCGCATCAAGCGTCTCGGTGAGTCTTCGCAGGAAATCGGCGACATTGTCAGCCTGATCGATGATATTGCCGATCAGACCAACATTCTGGCCCTCAATGCGGCCATTCAGGCGTCCATGGCGGGTGATGCCGGGCGTGGTTTTGCCGTGGTTGCCGACGAAGTCCAGCGGCTCGCCGAGCGTTCGTCTTCGGCCACCAAACAGATCGAGACGCTGGTACGGGCGATCCAGAACGACACCAACGAGGCGGTCATCTCCATGGAGCAGACCACCAGCGAAGTGGTGCGTGGCGCGCGGCTGGCGCAGGATGCAGGCGTCGCGCTCGAAGAGATCGAAGGCGTGTCCAGGGTACTGGCCGAACTGATCGAAAGTATCACCGATGCCGCGCGGCAACAGGCCGAATCGGCCGGACAGATCTCCCAGACCATGAGCGTGATCCAGCAGACCACCTCACAGACCACCTCGGGCACCGCGGCAACCGCCGAGAGCATCGGCAACCTGGCGAAGATGGCCAGCGAAATGCGTCGTTCGGTGTCGGGTTTCACCTTGCCGCCATCGAAAAAAATCGGATGATGTTCACTCAATGAACGATCTGGACCGGGTAAAGGGCGGTATCTGTCATGGCTGATCGTCACGACTATGTGGCGCTGGAGTGGCTCAAGGGCGAGATCGCCGAGACGCTCACGCAGGCACGTCATGCACTGGACGAATTCATCGAAAACCCTGCGGACGAGGCCGCGATAGCCGAGTGCCTGAACCTTGTGCATCAGGTGCATGGCAGCCTGCAGATGATCGAATTCTACGGCGCAGCGCTGCTGGCCGAGGAAATCGAGCAACTGGTGCTGGCCGTGCAGCAGAAACGCGTCAGCCATCCGGTCGAGTCCGAGCAGTTGCTGATTCAGGCCATGACCCAGTTGCCGGTGTATCTGGAGCGCATTCATTCGGCGCGCCGGGATCTGCCTTTGGTGGTCCTGCCGCTGCTCAACGACTTGCGCAGCGCCCGAGGCGAAAGCCTGCTGTCGGAAACCAGCCTGTTCGCCCCGCAACTGGTCGTTGTTCCCGCATTGGACGAGGAAGAACTGGCCCGGCGTAATACGCCTGATCTGCCCAATCTGTTGCGCAAGTTGCGTCAGACCCTGCAGGCCGCTTTGGCGGGCCTGATGCGCGAGCAGGGCGTCAAGACGCAACTCGGTTACATGGCCAAGGTATTCGCCCGTCTGGAACAGCTTTGTGAAGATGCGCCACTGGGGCCGCTCTGGCGAATCGCCACGGCACTGGTCGAGACCATGCTCAACGGCAACTTCGCCAACAGCCCGGCACTGCGCAGCCTGCTCAAGGATGCCGACAAGGAACTCAAGCGACTGGCCGAGCAGGGCATCGAAGGTATTAACCAGCCCGCGCCCGAAGAGCTGCTGAAAAGTCTGCTGTTCTACATCGCCAAGTCCGACAGCCTCGCGCCGAAGATGCTCGATCTCAAGGATCAGTACGCGCTCGCCGATGCGTTGCCCGGCAACGACGTGGTCAACGAAGAACGTGCCCGCATGGCCGGGCCGGACCGTGATGCCATGCGTTCGGTCATCGTGGCGTTGTGTGAAGGGCTGGTCAGGGTCAAGGAGCGGCTGGATGTGTTCGTGCGCGGCGACAGGGAGCATGTCAGCGAGCTGAACCCCTTGCTGCCGCCGTTGCGGCAGATCGCTGACACCCTGGCGGTCCTCGGTTTCGGCCAGCCGCGCAAGGTCATCATCGACCAGCTGGCGGTGGTGCAGGGCATGGCGCATGGGCAGCGCGAGCCCAGTGATGCGGCGTTGATGGATGTGGCGGGTGCCTTGCTGTACGTCGAGTCGACCCTGGCCGGCATGGCGGGCAGTACCGAGCAGGACAGCCGTGAAGACAGCCGTCTGCCGACCACCGACCTGACCCAGATCCACCAGTTGGTGATTCGCGAAGCGCGTGTGGTGCTGCAGCAGGCCAAGGACGTGATTCTGGAGTACATCGACAGCGAATGGGACCGCCAGCGCCTCGACCCGCTGTGCGCCTTGCTGGTCCAGGTGCGCGGCGCGCTGGCGATGATTCCGCTGGCGCGGGCGGCCAGTCTGCTGGCGGCGTGCAACGAATACATTCAGGAACACCTGCTGGTGGACGAGACGCGTCCCGGCGCGATGCAGCTCGACTCTCTGGCCGATACCATCAGCTGCGTCGAGTACTACCTGGAACGCATGGGCGAAGACCATGAAGCGCCGGGCGACCAGATCCTCGACATGGCGCAGCAGAGTCTGGCCCGGCTGGGCTACACGCCAGCGCCGGACTCTCTGGAAGTGCCGCTGCTCGACGAAGTCATCACCCAGGACGAACTGCTGGCGCTGGACGACCGCAAGGCGCTGGTCAGCCCGACGCAGACCATTGCTCAAGTGCTGGCCAGACCGGTCTCGGCCGTCAATCCGCCGGCCCGTAATGCGCCCACCAGTCTGCTGCCACCGCCCGCCGGTGAAGACGCCGTAGACGATGAACTGCGCGAAGTGTTTCTGGAGGAGGCTGACGAAGTACTGGATGCGCTGCGCGAGTACCTGCCTCGCTGGTTTGCTTCGCTGGGCAAGGGCGATCAGTGGGATGTGGTCGCGCTGACCGAAGTGCGCCGTGCCTTTCACACCTTGAAGGGCAGCGGCCGAATGGTGCGGGCATTGATTCTGAGCGAACTGGCCTGGGCCGTGGAAAACCTCCTGAACCGCGTGCTGGAGGGCGATGTGCCGCCAGCGCTGGACGTCCAGCAGTTGCTGACCGATGTGCTGGTGTTGCTGCCGCTGGTCATCAAGGATTATGCCGAAGGGTCGCAGCGTCAGCGCGACGATGTCGACCTGCTGGCCGCGCGCGCTCATGCATTGGCCAACGGCCTGGAGCCGCCAGCACTGCCGGTGCAGCCGAACGAGCCCACTGTCGAAGTCATTGATCCGCAATTGCTGGAGATCTTCCGTCAGGAAGCCCTCGGGCACCTGGGCACGCTGGATCGCTTCCTTGAAAGCGCCGAACAGTCACCGTCGCCCTCGATCAGCGACAGCCTGTTGCGTGCCTTGCATACCCTCAAGGGCAGCGCACACATGGCGGGCGTTTTGCCGATAGCCGAACTGGCCAGCCCGCTGGATCAACTGGTGCGCGAGTACAAAGCCAACCTGATCGCCATCGGCACGCCCGAAATCCGTCTGCTGCGCAGCGCCGAACCGCTGTTGCGCAAGGGGCTGGAGCAACTGGACAGCCAGCCGCTGGCACCGATTCCCGGTGCGCCTGCCCTGATCGAGGCCGCCTGCGCGCTGCTCAATGACCGTCTGACCGCTGCCCTGCGCGAGTCGGACAACGGCCTGCGCATCAAGCGCAATCCCAAGCTCATCGCCAGCTTTCTGGCTGAAGGCATGGACATCGTGCTGGATGCGGAAAACCTGCTGCGACGCTGGCGTGAACATCCCGGCGAGCGACAGGAACTCAGTGCGCTGCTCGATGAGCTGACCACTCTGGGTCATGGCGCGCATCTGGCCGATCTGCCGCAGGTCGATGAGCTGTGCGAAGCCTTGCTCGACCTGTATGGCGCAGTGGAGGAAAGCAGCCTGGCGGTCAGCGATCAGTTCTTCGACGATGCCGAGCGGGCTCACGAAGCGCTAATCAATATGCTCGATCAGGTCGCGGCCGGGCAGGACGTCGACCCGCGTCCCGAATGCGTGCGGGCCTTGCACGACCTGCTCGAACAGGCGCTTGACCCTTCCGCGACCGGGCTGATCAAGAGCGATGGGCACCGCACGCTGAGTGTCACTGAACTCAATGCCGCCACTGCGCAGATGGCCAGCGAGGCCCCGCAATCCGAAGCTCTGTCATCTGAAGCGGCGAGTCTGGACGACGAAATTGTCGAAATATTTCTCGAGGAAGCGGTCGACATCCTCGACAGTGCCGGGCAAGCCCTGCAGCGCTGGCTGGACGAGCCGGAAAACCCGTTGCCGCTGTCTTCGCTACAACGCGATCTGCACACCCTGAAAGGCGGTGCGCGGATGGCAGAAGTCGCCGAAGTGGGCGATCTGGCCCATGAGCTGGAAAACCTTTACGAAGGGCTGATCGATCGACGCTTCAACCATTCTCCGCAACTGGCCGAACTGCTGCTCAAGAGCCACGACGAACTGGCGATCATGCTGGAACAGTTGTTTCGGCACGAAGCGCTCAGCGATCCGGCGCCACTGATCGACGCGTTGATTCAGTGTCGCAACGGCGAGTTCGGCGAGCCTGAGCCCGTTGCGCCAACGAAACACGTCGAAGAGCCGCAGGAACGCGATACCGAACTGCTGGAAATCTTCCTCGAAGAAGGCTTCGACTTGCTGGAAAGCTCCGGCGCATCCCTGTCGCGCTGGCAGGCTGACCCGCAGAACACCCTGGAAGTCGAGAACCTGCTGCGTGATCTGCATACGCTGAAGGGCGGGGCGCGCATGGTCGAGATCGCCCCCATCGGTGACCTTGCCCATGAGCTTGAAACGCTCTATGAAGGTTTGTCGTCAGGTGTCATGCAGGCTGATCCGCTGATGATGAGCCTGCTGCAGAGCGGTCATGACGTGCTGGCCGACATGCTCGATGCTGTGCGGACCGAAAAACCGCTGCCTGATGCGACTCTGCTGATTCAAAACATTCAGAACCTCGCCAGCCAGGAACCCGGACAGCGGCTGCCGCTGGTGAACGCGCCCGAGCCGGAACCCGTGGCTGCACCAGCGGCCGCAGCGGATGCAGAGTCCGAGCGCAACGTGCCGGAGACGATCAAGGTGCCGGCCGAGCAGCTGGAGAATCTGGTCAACCTGGCGGGCGAGACCTCGATCTTTCGGGGACGCATCGAACAGCAAATGCTCGACGCTCAGGTCGCGCTGGTGGAGATGGAAACGACCATCGAGCGGATGCGCGATCAGTTGCGACGTCTGGACATGGAAACCCAGGGTCGCATCCTCAGCCGCGAGCAGGTGCAGGCCGAACGCCTTGGCTACGAAGAATTCGATCCGCTGGAAATGGACCGCCACTCCCAGTTGCAGCAGCTGTCCCGCGCGCTGTTCGAGTCGGCATCCGACCTGATGGACCTCAAGGAAACCCTCGGCGCACGCACGCGTGACGCCGAAATGCTGTTGTCGCAGCAGGCACGGGTCAACACCCAACTGCAGGAAGGCCTGATGCGTACGCGCATGGTGCCTTTCGAGCGGATGGTCCCGCGTTTGCGACGTGTCGTGCGGCAGGTTGCGACTCAGTTGAACAAGAAGGTGCAGTTCGAGGTGGCCAACGCCGACGGCGAAATGGACCGTAATGTGCTGGAACGGATGGTCGCGCCGCTGGAGCACATGCTGCGCAACGCCGTCGACCACGGCCTTGAAAGCACTGAAAGGCGCCTTGCGGCGGGCAAGCCCGAGCAGGGGCTGATCACGCTGGAACTGATGCACGAGGGCGGCGACATCCTGATCGAACTCAGCGATGACGGGTCGGGTGTCGATCTGGCCGCCGTGCGACGCAAGGCGATCAAGCGCGGCATGATCCACCCCGATGCCGATCTGGCCGATCACGAGGTTCTGCCGTTCATCCTGCAGGCCGGGTTCTCCACGACGGAAATCATCACGCAGATTTCCGGACGTGGCGTGGGCATGGACGTGGTGCACGCCGAGGTCAAGCAACTGGGCGGATCGATGGTGATCGACTCGACGCCGGGCAAGGGCACTCGCTTCAGGATTCGCCTGCCATTCTCGGTCTCGGTCAACCGCGCGCTGATGGTCACCTGCGGCGAAGAGCAGTACGCCGTGCCGCTGAACACCGTAGACGGCATCGTGCGGGTCATGCCCAATGAGCTGGACTCCTGCTACCAGACCAGCCCGCCGCGCTATCAGTACGGCGGACGCAGCTATGAATTGCGCTATCTGGGTGAGCTGATCGACAACAGCCCGCCACGCCTGATCGGACAGCTCGAGCCGCTTCCTGTGCTGCTGGTGCATCTGCAGGACCAGTGGGTGGCCGTGCAGGTCGATGCGCTGGCCGGCTCGCGGGAAATCGTGGTCAAGAACCTCGGCCCGCAATTCGCCAGGGTTCAGGGCATTTCCGGCGCAACCATTCTGGGCGATGGTCGTGTGGTGCTGATTCTCGACCTGATGGCGCAGATTCGTACCTTGCAGGGCCGCCTGCACAGACCTGCAACTGACGGACCGGTGCAGACATTCCATGAGATCGAACAGGCCAGGCCGCTGCTGGTCATGGTGGTGGACGACTCGGTCACGGTACGCAAGGTGACCGGCCGACTGCTGGAGCGCCACGGCATGCACGTGCTCACGGCCAAGGACGGTGTCGATGCCATGAGCCTGCTTCAGGAACACACCCCGGACATCATGCTGCTGGACATCGAGATGCCGCGCATGGACGGCTTCGAAGTGGCCAGCCAGATTCGTCATGACGAGCAGCTCAAGGATTTGCCGATCATCATGATCACTTCCCGCTCCGGCCAGAAACACCGCGACCGCGCCATGGCGATTGGCGTCAACGAGTACCTGAGCAAGCCGTATCAAGAGAGCGTGCTGCTGGACAGCATCGCCTACTGGAGTCAGGTCAATGTCTGAAAGCACGTTCCAGACCAGCCGTCTGACCAGTCTCACCGGCCTGCTGTTGCCCTTGAGCGACCGCCACCTGTTGCTGCCCAATGTGGCCGTTGCAGAACTGATCGACTATCAGGACTGCAGCGCCGAGCCAGGCGCGCCCGAGTGGTACCTGGGGCCTATCAGTTGGCGTGAACTCAGCTTGCCGCTGCTCAGTTTCGAAGCGGCCTGTGGCGGGCGCACCCGGGTCGGCGGCCGTGCCCGCATCGTGGTGCTCAATGCGCTCGGCGCCCGTCATGACGTCCGGTTCATTGCCCTGCTGACCCAAGGCATCCCGCGTTCCTGCAAGGTCGACAGCCAGTTGAGCTACGTCGACGTGCCCCTGACCGAGCTGGAACTGGCGGCGGTGCAGGTCGGCGACACCGTCGCCCGTATTCCCGATCTGGAAGGGCTGGAGCAATGGCTGGTCGATGCGGGGCTGGCCAATCCATCAGTGCGCGGCTGAAAACGGACGCGGAGCGTCCTGGGCGGCATACCCACGCGGAGCGTAGGAACGATCATTACCTGATATTGATCGTGCCCATCGCTCTGAAGTGGGCATGCATCCCGTGAAGCTCCGCGTCACTTCTTGCGAATTGCGGGGATCACGACGAACAGCTGATTTCCAGGTGCTTGCCCCAGTCCGGTGGGCGCTGGGCGTAGCGGTCCATGTCGGGTTGTTCGGTGAAGGGGTTGCAGAGCACTTCGTGCAGGCGGCGGACTTCTTCGTAGTCGCCTTTTTCGGCGGCTTGAATCGCGTTTTGTGCAAGGTAGTTGCGCAGGATGTAGAGCGGATTGACTGCGTGCATGCGGGTTTTGCGTTCGTCTTCCGAGGTGTTTTCCTCTTGGGCGATGCGCGCCAGATAGGTCTCGCCCCAACTGTCGAAGCCCTTGATGTCGACGAAGTCATCACGCAAAACGCGCAGCGCTTCGGCTGCCGGTGCATCGCCCAGTCGACGGAAGAAGAGGGTGTAATCGACGCCGCTGTTCTGCATCAGTTGCAGCAGGCGACTGATCAATATGTCGTCCTGCTCGTCGTCCTGCTCGTTGGCTTGAGTCAGGCCGAGGCGACGGCGCATCAGGTCCCGGTAGTGCGCCTGATACAGCGGCAGGAACAGACCGATGGTTTCGCGCAGCGCGTCCACGCTGATGAACGGCGTCAGGGCCTGCGCCAATGCGCTGAGATTCCATTGCGCGATGGGCACCTGATTGCTGAAGGAGTAGCGGCCTTCGTGATCGGAATGGTTGCAGATAAAGTGCTGATCGAAATCGTCCAGAAACGCGAACGGCCCGAAGTCGAAGGTGATGCCCAGAATCGACATGTTGTCGGTGTTCATCACACCATGGCAGAAACCATAGGCCTGCCACTTGGCGATCAGCTCGGCGTTGCGCTCGACGATTTCCCGGAACATCGCCAGATACGGCTCGGGCTCCTCCTGGCACTGCGGGTAGTGCATCGTCAGTACATGCTCGGCCAGTTGCTTCAACTGTTCCGGCTGCTTGGTGTAGTAGAAGTATTCAAGACTGCCGAAGCGCACATGGCTGTGAGCCAGACGCAGGACCATCGCGGCGCGTTCCTCGGTTTCCCGCCAGACAGGCGTGCTGGAGCCGGTCACACAGGCGGCGCGGCTGCTGGGAACGCCCAGTGCATGCAGGGCTTCGGAGGCCAGAAACTCCCGGATCGAAGAGCGCAGCACCGCGCGACCATCGCCCATGCGCGAGTAGGGTGTCTGTCCGGCACCCTTGAGGTGCAGGTCCCAGTGCTCGCCTGCGTCGTTGTAGACTTCGCCGAGCAGCAGCCCGCGCCCATCGCCCAGGCGCGGGTTGTACGAACCGAACTGATGGCCGGAATAGACCATCGCCCGCGGCTCGGCTTCCTGCCAGAGCTTGTGTCCGGCAAAGATTTCCGCAAACAGGGGCGTTTCGGCCTGGCTCGGGTCAAGGTCCAGCAAGGACAGTGCGGCCTTGCTGGCGACCACGAGACGCGGTTCGGCGATGGGTTCAGGCAGGACTGAGGTGGAGAACGCATCGCCCAGACGGGCGAAGCGGTTGTCGAAGACGAGTTCGTCGAGGGCTTTCACAGGCCATCTCCAGCAAAATGTGAGGGCATTCTGCTGGGGTTGACCCGATCAGTCGAGCCTGAGTTCAGGCGGTTCTGGCGCATCCTTGGTGGCGGGCGCCACTTTGGTGTTGACCGGCGGTGTAGCCTTCTCGGTCGGCAGCACGGTCTTTTCCTCGGCGTCCACGGGCACCATCTTGTATTCCTTGCCCTGGGTGTTCTTGAGGTAGATCTCCATCTGGCGGAACGAGATGTTGATCTTCTGCTTCTTGAACTCGCGATTGATGAACCGATTGATCTCGTCCAGCACCGGGTTGCGGTCGCCCAGATCGCGAACGTGCATGCGCAGTTCGTGGTCCAGCGTGCTTTCGCCGAAATTCAGGAAGTAGACGATCGGTTCCGGCTCTTTCAGGACCCGAGGGTTCTCACGGGCCGCCTGCAACAGCAGGTCGCGAACCAGATCCAGGTCCGAGCCGTAGTCCACGCCGAGCTTGAGGGTCACGCGAGTAATGGTGTCGGTCAGCGACCAGTTGATGAGCTGGCCGGTGATGAACGTCTTGTTCGGGACAATGATGTCCTTGCGGTCGAAGTCGGTGATGGTCGTGGCCCGGATGCGGATCTTGCTGACCGTACCCGACAGGTTGCCGATGGTGATGGTGTCGCCGATCCGCACCGGACGTTCGAACAGGATCATGATGCCGGAGATGAAGTTGGCGAAGATCTCCTGCATCCCGAAGCCGAGACCGACCGACAGCGCTGCCACCAGCCACTGCAACTTGTCCCAGCTCACGCCGAGGGTCGAGAGCGTGGTGACGAAACCGATCCCGGCGATGGCGTAGGACAACAGTGTCGTCGTCGCATAGGCACTGCCTTGCGCCAGATTCAGGCGTGACAGCACCAGCACTTCCAGCAGACCGGGCAGGTTACCCGCGAGCACAAAGGTGATGGCGATGATCACCACCGCACCGATGAAGTCGCCCAGGCTGATCGGCACCATGCTCATGTTGGCGCCAGTGCCGCTGGTGTACTCGTAGAGGGTGATGTTGTCGAGGTACGCAAATACTGTGATCAGATCGGCCCAGACCAGATACAGCGCGCCGATAAAACCGCCCAGCAAGGCCAGACGAATCAGACGCAGCGATTGTTGGTTGACCTGTTCGATGTCCAGTTTGGGTTCTTCGACCGGTGTATCGCTGTCGCCATTTTCGCGAGCGGCCTGACGCTTGGCCAGAGCGCGCTGGTAGGCCAGACGGCGTGCCGCCACACCCAGGCCGCGCACGAAGGTGGCCTCCACCACCAGCCAGAGCATGAGCAGGTACAGCGTGTCGATCAGTCGGTCGCTGAGCTTGAGCGCGGTGTAGTAGTAGCCGAAGCAAACCGCCACGAACAGGGCGATGGGCAGCGCGGTAAACGCCATCCCGACGGCTTTGCGAAACAGCGAAGCGTTGTGGTGGGTCGGGCTCGAAACCAGCAGGCGACCCAGCAGCCAGGCCATCAGCGCGTAGCAGGTCAGCACTACGCCAATCCCCAGTACGTCGTCGGCCAGGGCGGCAGGCTGATGTTCGGCGACCGCTACAACGGCGACCAGCGCCAGTACCACCAGCCCGAGGCGACGGACCCAGCCCCGCAGGAATTCGACCTGCGCCGTCTCCCAGCGGAAATGCAGTTGCGCAACGCCCGATGGCGCGAGCACGCGATAGGCGGTGTAGAACACCAGCCAGGCCAGAGCGATCTGCAGCAGCGCTTCGCCCAGGTTGGCGTTTTGTCCGCGGGCATCGATCTGCAGCGCATAGCCGCACAAGGCGAGCCCGAGTGCGACAGGCATGGCCAGCAGCACGTTGATCAGCAAGGCCAGCGGGGTTTTCCACTGGCTGTCACGTTTGAAATGGCCGATGTCGGCGTGCAGGCGGTTCAGGCGCTGATACAGCGCCTTGCGTCGCCAGGTCAGTACACCGATCAGCAACAGCAGCGGCAGGAAAAGCAGAGGGCGCTGCGTCAGGCCGTCCGACAGTTCGCTGAGGCTGGACGTCCAGGGCAGGGTGGCGACCTGTTTTTCAAGGCGCGGCCAGATGTTCTGGAACCACTCGATGTCCAGCGGCTTGTTGCTGGGAATCCAGAACATCTGCTCATCCAGCGTGGAGCGCAGGCCGATGGCGGTGCTGGTCAGCTGTTTCTGGTTCAGTTGCAGGGTGATGGATTCGTTGAGCAGCGCACTGAGTTCACGGTTCAGGCGCTCGAGCAGATCGCTGCGGGTGATTGCCAGGTCCAGCAACGTCCGGCGCAACTGCGGCGTCACGTTCTCCGGTGGCTGCGTGGTGAGCAGTTTTTCGACATACGCCGTTGGCGTGCTCATCTGCTCGCGTTTCTGGTTGATCTCGAACTGATACAGACGAATGTTGGCAATTTCGTCTGCCAGCCCCTTGTCCAGTTCCAGATGCGGCAACGACTGCTTCTGCTTGTAGAGAATCTTGGACAGCAGCAGGCTGCCGCTGAGGACATTGATCTGCTCGCTCAGCGCCTGATCGGTCTGGGTCAGGTTGTCCAGTTGCTGCTTGGTCTTGAGGTTCTGCTGGGTCAGTTCGTTGAGGCGGTCGGTGCCGCGCAGCAGGTAGTCGGACAGCTGCAGGTTGTAGGCGCTTTCGGTCGCCAGCAGGCTGCTGCCACCGGACTTCTGGGCTTCAAGGGACAGGTCGGCCACGGTTTTCTGCGACTGGGCGCGGCGCTTGTCGTTGATCAGGGTCTGCAGGTCCTGGATTTCCTGTTCCTGACGCGCAACCTTCTCGGTGAGCAAGTCGTGCTGGCTGTTGCCCAGGTCCTGCAACTGACTGTTGCCGGCCAGTTCCTGACGACGCAGCAGGTTCAGGGCATTGATCGACGCCAGCTCGGCGTTGAGCAGGTTGCGCTGATCGGTGCTGAGGGTCTTGCCGTTGTCCTTGCCCAGCTTGAGGATCGCGTTGATCTGCTGGATGCGGTTCTGGTTGGCGCTGATTTCCGCCTGGGCACGCTCCGGGCGAGTCTGGGCGGTAATGCTCAGGCTGTTGGCGTCATTGAGTTCTTTCTGCAGATCGCTCTGTTGAGTGCTGCGCTGGCTGAGCATCTGCTCCAGCTGCGGCACGTCAAGGCCGCCGTAGCGCTGCGCAATCGGGACGATTTTGCTTTCCTTCAGGCGACTCAGCTCACGCTGGTTTTCGACGGTCTGTTTGGGCGCCTGATTGAGTTGCTGCTTGAGTGCGGTCAGCTTCTGCTCGCTGTCCTGCTTGCTGGCCAGGAACGCCAGTGTTTGCTCGAGCACCTGCTGCAGCGCTTTCTGGTCGGCGTCCGGCAGTTTGCGGTCGGCGATCTTGTCCAGACTCTGCTGCACGGCCTGACTGGTGGGCGGGTCGGCAGCAAGGGCGGGAAAGGTGGAAAGACTAAGCGTAAACAGTGCGGCAGCACAAAGAGAGCGCAGGGAAAACATAGACACCGGTCGCGTGATGGTACGTGTGGGTAGGCAGTTTAAAGGAACAATCCGGGACCCGGGCGGCTTCCTTCGGGGAATTTGACGCCCACTTTCTGGATCTTGTTCCCGTCCATGACGGCAACTGTCCAAATAGTTCCATTCCATTCGATCTGGTCGCCCACAATCGGCTCGCCGCGATTCTTCTGCACGATGAACTGGCTGAGCGGCATTCCGGGGTCGATGCCGTCGAGTTTCAAGCCGTACAGCGCTGCCACATCGCCCAACTGCGCATCACCTTCGAGCACGAAGTCGCCGAAGAAACGCAGGTCCAGACCACGTTGCGGGGCCTGGCTGAACAGTTTACCCAGCGCTGGCAGGTCATGCTCATGGCCGATCACGCAGAGCAGATCGCCGACTTCCAGCGTGGTGCTGCCGGACGGGTGAAGCAGTTGCTGGCCGCGGAACAGGGCCGCGATACGGGTGCCTTCGGGCATCTTCAATTCACGCAGCGCCGCACCGATGCACCATTTCTCTGCACCCAGGCGATAGACAAACAGCTCCCACTCGCTGGTCGCGTGGACTTCAAGCGCGGCGCGGGAGATAGGCGCAGGATCGGGCGGAACGGTGACTTTCAGCAGTTTGGCCATCCACGGCAGGCTGGTGCCCTGCAGCAGCAGCGAGACCAGCACGATGAAGAAGGCGAGGTTGAAGTAAAGCTGCGCATTGGGCAGCCCGGCCATCAGCGGGAACACCGCCAAAATGATCGGTACCGCGCCGCGCAGGCCGACCCAGGCGATGAACGCTTTTTCGCGACCATGAAACGCCTTGAATGGCAGCAGTCCGACCATGACCGACAACGGCCGCGCGACCAGAATCATCCACAGCGCCAGACCCAACGCCGGAATGGCGATAGGCAGCAGGTCGTGAGGTGTGACCAGCAGGCCCAGCACCAGAAACATGCCGATCTGCGCGAGCCAGGCCATGCCGTCGAGCATGTGCAGAATGCCGTGCCGGCTGCGGATCGGGCGGTTGCCCAGTACCAGACCGCACAGGTAGACCGCCAGGAAGCCGCTGCCGTGAATGGCGTTGGTCAGGGCAAAGATCGCCAGACCGCCAGCGATCACCAGAATCGGGTACAGGCCGGCTGCCAGATTGATGCGATTGACCAGCTGCAGCATGATCCAGCCGCCGCCCAGGCCAATGATGCCGCCAATGCCGAATTCCTGAATCAAATGCCCCAGCAGGCCCCAGTGCAAACCGGTCTGGCCGCTGGCAAGCATGCCGATCAGGGTCACGGTCAGGAATACCGCCATCGGATCGTTGCTGCCGGACTCGATTTCCAGCGTGGCCGTGACCCGTTCGTTCAGGCCTTTGCCGCCCAGCAGCGAGAATACCGCCGCAGCGTCGGTCGAGCCGACAATGGCGCCGATCAGCAGGCCCTGGATCATGTTCAGGTTGAACAGCCAGGCCGCGACCATGCCAGTCAGCACCGTGGTAATCAGCACCCCGACCGTGGCCAGCGACAGTGCTGGCCAGAGCGCCACCCGGAAACTCGCCACCCGCGTTCGCAGGCCGCCGTCGAGCAGGATGACGGCCAGCGCGAGGTTGCCGACCAGATAGGCCGTTGCATAGTTGTCGAAGATGATGCCGCCGCCGTCGACACCCGCCACCATGCCTACCGCGAGGATGATGACCAGAATCGGAATGCCGAGGCGTGAGGAAAGGGAGCTGACCAGAATGCTCGCCGTTACCAGCAACGCGCCGATCAGGAACAGGCTGTTGATGGTTACTGCATCCAAGGGCGGTACTCCATAGAAAACGAATCAAAAACGTTGAGAGCGAAAACTGACCATGCAGTCCGCGTGCCAAGGGATTCTAACCTGTTGAAATGGCTGACTGTCAAAGTTTTGCGGATTAATACACCGCGTACCGATGTCCGTGCCGCTACCGGTGCGTCTGCTTTATTCATGTCGTAACTATTTAGGGTCGATCCGCCCTCTGGATCTGATCACGTATGGCTTCCATCCCTGAAGGAACAGGAAGCCATGACTTCTGAAACAACACGGTTACACCTTGCAGACCAGCAACAGCTTCGAAAAAAAGCCCACGAATACGTGACCGACTATCCCGACCTGTACGACATGGCGCGGCGAGCGGCGCAGGCCATCATCTGCAAGCGAACGGGCAAGTGGCTGGACCCCGACAAGGTCTATTGGCACCGGTTCAGCACTGCCGTCAGCAGCCCTCGCACGTTTACCGGCTGGGAGCACGTCGGCACGCCTGTCGAGTCGATGACGATAGTCGACCTCGTGATTCGTCGCTTCAGCCCGCAGGATCAGGTTGCCAGCGACGAGCTTTCGTCGTACGGCGGTTTTTATACCGTAACCGCAGACCACGGCAGGTTCAATGAAACCAACGAGGTGCGGTTACTCCCTCAGGACGTGTTGAATGACTTCTGGGCGCTGGATTTCAGCACTGGTTACCGTCACAAACGGGAACAGTTCTGGAATAACCACGGACAGACGTTCTGCCTTTTGGCCAAGGCCGACTTTCTGGCGGCGGCAGGGCGCTGCGTTAGCAGCAGACAGATTTCGTCGGCTGACTTCGAGTGGTTGATCAGTCTGATTCTGGGTGAAAACAGCGACACGCCGACCCTGACGTCCCTCGGCGCTGCCCTGCAATCCGGTGCCAGAGCAGCTTTCCACTGGCTGGATGTCGGCGGTTTCAAGGCTCGGGACATGCTGCGCATGGTCGATGAGCACGGCGCGCAGATCCTCTATATACCCGGCGACAGTCACCCCTTTCACCGATTTGCCGATCGACGAGCGCTGTTCGACTGGCTCAAGGCGCGTTTCGCCGCTGTCGAGACTCGAAGCGAAATGCGCAGCCATTTCATCCGCCCTTCAGCCGAGCAAGCGTCTGGCGCTGCGTTCGATCAATGCATCGACAGCCTGCTCGCTCACGATGGGCAGACAGGGTACGGACTGATCAATCAACTCGAAGCGGCCATCCCTGGCGATCCTTTCGAACTCCTGCGCGACATCGCGAGAGGCGAAATGACCGCTGACGCCCACGTCTTGCTGACCAGTAATGTCGAACTGCGCAAGCGACTGTGGATGGGCTATCTCGACGCCTTTCTGCGGGTCAGTGGCAACCTCGCGCTGTTGGGCTGGCCAGTCGCCCTGGCGGTGGTCGGGGCGAGTGCTTTCAACCTGGGACTGAATATTGATCAGGCGGTGCTCGGCAAAACGTCAGCCCAGCGCAAGGCCGGGGTGCTGGGCTCCATCTGCAATTCTCTGTATCTGGCGTTCAACCTGCCGCTGTTGACGGGCCTGAGTCGTGCCGCCGAGGGCTTGACCGACGCGCCTGCAACTGCGTCGCTCGCAGACACGCTCGCCAGTCTGAACGGCAACCAGTTGACGCTCGAAGGCGCCATGCCCATGGCAGCCGAAGGAAGGCTGCGAGGCATCTACCGACTGTTTAACGGTGAGACGTGGATCAGGCTGAGCGGATTGTTTTATCGCGTGCGCTTTGATGAGTCGTTGGGGTGCTGGCAGGTGATTGATCCGCATAACCCCTTTGCCTTTTCTGCCGGCCCTCTGGTGGTACTTGATGAGCACGGCGAGTGGCAACCGCTCGCAAGACCGGGCCTGTCAGGCGGCTCCCCTCAGGACGTGCCTTCGGCTGCAGACGCGCAGCCCGTCTCGCATTCTTATGGCACGACGGGTTCAGCGTTCTGGGATCACTACATGCTGATCAACGTTTATGACGAAAAGAACCTGGCCGAGGTGGCCGTCGCGCGTCAGGAAGCGGTCATGGAGATCTTTCGGATGGAGCCGGAGGAAGAGGTGGTTTCCGATTCCGAGGGTGAAGACGTGCACATCGATCCATGGGGCGCAAAGCACCGGGTGTTCAAGACCCATGATGCGACGTTCCATGCGCAGAGCATTCGTCGTTATACCGATAATGGCGCAATCTACAATCAGTACCTGCGCACAGGAGAGGTTTTTGAAGGCGACCCGTCGACAGGCATGATCGATATTGCCGAGCAGGTGGAGGACATCAAACGCTTTGTCGAGGATGTCAGGACGCTGGGTTTCAACAACGACGTCACGCTTTATCGCGGCGGAAGTGGTGAGCGAGGCACGTCAGGTCAGTTCTTCAGAGGCGGGCAGGTCAGGGTCGGTGATGTGCTGACCAATACCGATATCACCTCGTTCAGTGAAAACCCGTACCAGGCCAGGACGTTTGCCAGCAGCCAGGCGGGCACCAATGCCATATCCATCTCGGCACCGGTCAGCTTTGATGACACGTCGGTAGTCTTTGAGCTGCCTGCCAGACAGTACCTGAGCGCAACTGCCATCGCGCCCTTTTCGTCCAGCCCCGGAGAGGCCGAATCTGTCTTCCTGCCCGGTCGCTACTTTCGGATCGAGCAACTTGATGAGGTGCAGGGCGCGTTCTATCGATTCATGAGGGTGCGCATCAGCGAAGTGTCTGCGCCTGAGGCCGGACGCAAGCTGCTGGACATGCGCACGGGTGAGCCGTTCAGCCGTGAGCGCTATGCCGCCCGGCTGGGTGCGGCAGGCAAACCGCTCCTCGAGGTGTTTTATCCACAGGCTGTGCCTGCAGCGTCATGACGATATCCGGTCTTCAACGTAAATAATTACCCCAAACGGTGCCCCACAAACTGATTAAGTGCATGGCTTTCCTCAAGAGCAAAGACAGGACGTCATGCACTCAACAACTCACAAAACCCGGATGGCAAAAGCTGCTGTCGATGTCTGGACGGACAAGGCGCTTAAAGCCCGTGCAGTCTCTCTCATGGGCGCCTATCCAGATCTTTACAGTCTGGCCTTTCAGGTTGCACGCACAATCATTGCCCGGCATACCGACAAGGTACTCGACCCTTGCAACGTGTATTGGCATCGATTCACGAATGCAGACAACAGTGGTCGCACGTTTTCCGGGTGGGAGCATGTCGGTCCACCCTCCGAATCCGTCACGCTGATTGAGCTGGTGATGCATCGCTTCAGCGCCAGTGACAACGTTGCCGCCGACGAGCTGAACACTTACAGCGGTTTCTACCACGCAGGCCCCGGCGAGCGTTTCTACAGCGAGCACAACGAAGTGCCGATCCTGCCCAGTGATGTGCTGAAGGATTTCTGGGCACAGGATTTCGCCGCTGACTGCAAGCGCAAGGCCGATGCTTTCTGGCGCGCTCATGGTCAGGATTTCTGTACCTTCGCCAGGATAAGCCTGTTGTCTTCGGCGGGCCTTGCGGTCAGCAGAAAGCAGCTGCAGACCGATGACTTCGAAGCCGTGCTCATGGCTGTCAACGGCAGCCGCGACACCGTTGATGCATGGGCGGCGGTGCAGCAGGACAAGCCATTCACTCCGGGCGTATCCCTGCGGGTGTTCGAGCTTGCCGGTCATGCATCGAGGGACATGCTGCTGATCAGCAACGCCGATGGACGGCAGATTCTCTACACGGCTGGCGCTGAACCGGCGTTTCAGCGGTTTGCCACTGAAGAGGCGCTTTATCAGTGGCTGCAAACGCAGATCGCCCAACCTGCCGACAGGGCGGCTCTGGTGTCGCACTTCGTTCGTGAAGACCAGCAGCAGACCGCGCTGGGCGCAAGGCTCGCCAAGCTTGTCGTGAAACCGTGGTCAGTTGATCAAAAGGTGATCGGACGCCAAGTCCCGGCGAGCCCCCGGCCTGTGTTCGAGCATCTGCGTGATGTGGCGCACAAGGAGATGAACGAGGATATTCACCGTCAATTGACCAGCAGCGCCAGCTTGCGCAAGCAGATGTGGATCGGCTACCTGAGTGCGTTCATTCGACTGGCGGGCGGTGTGTCGCCGCTGGCATGGCCGATCGCGCTGAGTCTGGTGGGCGCCGGTATCGCGAGCGTCGGTCTGAATATCGATCAGGCCGTCAACGGGCGCACCGCGCAGTTGCGCAAATCGGGCGTGCATGGCGCGATCATCAACTCGGTGTACCTGCTGTTCAATCTGCCGCTGTTGGCGAGCATTGGTCGTACCGCCGAGCTTGCGCCAATTGCGGAGGATCCGGCGGCTGCGCTGGCCGGTCTTGAAGGCAATGAAGTGCTGGAAGACGTGCCGGTGGCAATGGAGGGGCATGCCCAAGGTGTTCATGTCCTGGGAAATGGCCAGACCTGGATCACCCTGGACGGGTTTCCCTATCGGGTGCGGTATCTGGAGGACTTCAAGACCTGGGCCATCGTCGATCCGGAAAACCCCTACGCCTTCAATGGCGCTCGTCCGGTAAGGCGCAATGAGCTGGGCGAATGGGAGTTGCTCCGTAAACCTGTGCTGCGGGGCGGCAATCCACCCGTGGAAGGTTCCAAGCCCTACACCACGGCCTCGTCACCCTTCTGGGATGCCCATATGCAGTTCAATCTGGCAGAGGAACAGCGTCTTTCTCGTGTCGGCAATGAGCGTCAAAGGGATCTGATGGACATCTATGAGATGGATTCAGAAGAGGAAGTGGTTTCCGACTCCGAGGGCGAGGACGTTGTATTCGATGCATGGCGTGACAAGCACCGGGTCTTCAAGACGGCGGACGACGACTACTACGGCGGAGCGATTACCCGGTACACCGAGGACGATGACGCCTATAACCAGTTCCTGCGCACCGGCGTGCCTGACGGTACGAGTCAGGTCGAGGAGCTGGAGAAACTGATAGAGGACATTGGCGAGATCGAGCACAACAACGATGTGCCGCTGTATCGCGGCGGCAGTGGCGAGCGCGGCACGTCAGGCGAGGTTTTTCGAAAGGGAACACTCAAGGTCGGCGACGTGCTGGTCAATACCGACCTCACCTCGTTCAGTGAAAACCCTTACATCGCACGCGTCTTCGCCAGCAGCCAGGGCGGCGTGGTGTCCACGCTTCACGAGGGGGAAATCACCTTCGATGACACGTCCGTGGTCTTCGAGCTGCCTGCCAAGGAGTACCTGGCCGCGACACCGATCAGCCCGTTCTCCAATAGCCCAAGCGAAGTCGAATCCCTGTTCCTGCCGGGCAATTATTTCGAGATAAGCCGCGTCGAAGAAGTCGCAGGTGCCAATTACCGTTTCATGAACGTGCAACTCAGGCAGGTGCCGGTGGAACAGGTCACAGGCCCTGCCTACGACCTGCGCACCGGAGAGCTTTTCAGTCGCGAAGCCTACGCCGCGAAGCTGGGTGAGGATGCGAAAGTACTGGTGGATACCTTCTTTCCGCCACAGGGATAAAGTTCGTCGTGATGCGCATCCGTGTGACGTCGAATCAGAACCACTCGTTCTGCATCGACAGGCACACGTCATCGCGGGCTTGCAGGATTGCCAATTCGTGATGACAGGCCGGTACTTCCCAGGTCAGGAAGTACCGTGCCGCCTGTAACTTACCTTTGTAGAAATCAACGTCGGCCGCGTTGCCTCTACTTAATCCCTCTTCGGCACGAATGGCCTGTTCCAGCCAGCGCCAGCCGATCACGGTGTGCCCGAACGCCTTGAGGTACAGCGCCGAGTTGGCCAGCGCGACGTTGACCTTGCCTTGTGCCAGATCGGTCAGCAGGCCGACGGTCACGCCCTGCAACGCCGTTACCAGTTGCTCCAGCGGCTGACGCAGGTGATCGAGCTGACTGTGGGCGCTGGCGCGTTGTGCAGTGTCGGCGATCAGACTGACCAGTTGCTTCAGACCGGCACCGCCGTTCTGCGCAAGCTTGCGGCCCACCAGGTCCAGCGACTGAATGCCGTGGGTGCCTTCATGGATCGGGTTCAAGCGGTTGTCCCGGTAATGCTGCTCGACCGGGTATTCGCGGGTATAACCGTGGCCGCCGAGAATCTGGATTGCCAGCTCGTTGGCCTTGAGGCAGAACTCAGACGGCCAGGATTTGACGATGGGTGTCAGCAGATCGAGCAGTTCGTGGGCTTGCAGGCGGATCTGCTCGGTCTCGCCGGTCTGTGCGTCGTCGAACAGACGGGCCGCGTACAGGCCCAGGTCGAAAGCGCCTTCCACATAGGCTTTTTGGGTCAGCAGCATGCGCCGCACGTCGGTGTGCTGGATGATCGACACGGGTGCGCTGTCCGGGCTTTTGTTATCCGGCAGACGACCTTGCGGCCGTTCGCGGGCGTAATCGAGCGAGTACAGATAGCCTGCGTAACCGAGCATGACCGCGCCCATGCCGACGCCGATTCGCGCTTCGTTCATCATCTGGAACATGTAGCTCAGGCCTTGATGCGGCTTGCCGACCAGATAACCGACGCACTCACCGTTGTCGCCGAAATTGAGCGCAGTGGAGGTCGTGCCTTTCCAGCCCATCTTGTGAAACAGCCCAGCCAGCAGCACGTCGTTGCGCTTGCCGAGGCTGCCGTCTTCGTTGACCAGAAACTTGGGCACGATGAACAGCGAGATGCCTTTGACCCCGCCCGGCGCATCCGGCAGCTTGGCCAGTACCATGTGCACGATGTTTTCCGACAGGTTGTGATCGCCACCCGAAATGAAAATCTTGTTGCCGCGCAGCCGATAGGAACCGTCTGCTGCGGGTTCGGCGCGGGTGCGGATGTCGGACAGGGAAGAGCCTGCATGAGGCTCGGTCAGCGCCATGGTGCCGAAGAAACGACCCTCGATCATCGGTTGCAGGAAACGCTGCTTCTGCTCGTCGCTGCCAAAGCTTTCGATCAGATTAGCCGCGCCCATGGTCAGGAACGGGTAGGCCGTGGTCCCGGCGTTGGCGGCCTGGAAGTGAGCGAAGCAGGCTTGCGACAGCAATGTGGGCAACTGCATCCCGCCCGCCTCGAAATCCCGTGCAGCATTCAGAAAACCCGCTTCCAGAAACGCATCCACCGCAGGCTTGACCTCCGGGATCAGCACCGCGGCACCATTCTCGTAGCGCGGCTCGTTTTCGTCAGCCTTGCGGTTGTGCGGTGCGAAGTACTTCTCGGCAATGGTCCGCGCCGTGCCAATCGCCGCATCGAACGTCTCACGCGAGTGCTCGGCAAAGCGCTCGCGGCGGATCAGGGCTTCGGCATCCAGCACTTCATACAACTCGAAAGCCAGATTGCGGGAACTGAGCAGCGACTCGGACATGGCAACGCACCTTGACTGGATGTCGCTCCAGTCTAGGCGGCTGAACGGGGAGGGGGTAGCAAGATTGATGCGGGTGATGAAGGTCAGTGAGCAGTGGGTATCGTGGCGTCTGCCTGAGTGTGACGCAGAGCGTCACGGGATGCATGCCCACGCGGAGCGATGGGCACGATCAGTGTGTGACGCCAATGGTCAATCAGCCGATGGTCATCAAGCTAGCATTACCCCCCGCCGCTGCGGTGTTGACGCTCAACGCCCGTTCGATCACCAGACGTTCCAGCGGGATGTTGGTCTCGCCGTGGGACAGGCCGTTGACGCCGACAATGGCACCGCTGCGTTGGGCGATCTGCTTGCAGATGGCGCGCAACTGGTCCGAGTCGCCGTGGTGCATGACCGCGTCGATGATCACTTCGTCCTTGGTCCAGTCAGGCACCAGCTTGATGCGTGCCTGAACCTCTTTCGGCAGACGGGCGCGCAGCGGTTTGCTGATCTCCGTTTCCGGCCAGACGGCCGAGCTGCCCACCGCCAGCACTGCGGCCAGTTGGGTCAACAGATCGGTTTCGTCATCCGCCAGGCACAGCACGTGCTCGCGCGGCAGGATCGCGTAGCTGTTGCGCTCGCCGGTCGGGCCGGCCAGTTGACGAGTGATGCCGCTCTGCGACTGCTCGGCGTACTGGCTGCACAACATATCCAGCGCAGCATGCTGATGGCTGGTCGCCCAGCTTTTCAGTGCCTGCAACGGCTTGCTCATCGCTTCTCGCAGACGCAGATCCGGGGCGGACAGGGCGTCGCCACGTACGAATGACTTCTCGATGGCATCCTGAGGGCGGGTCGACAGCAGGCGGTACAGGTACAGCGGACCACCGGCTTTCGGGCCGGTCCCGGACAGGCCTTCGCCGCCGAATGGCTGAACACCCACCACAGCACCGACGATGTTGCGGTTTACGTAGACGTTACCGGCATGGACGTTGTCGATCACCTTGGCGATGGTCTCGTCGATGCGGGTGTGCACGCCCAGCGTCAGGCCATAACCGGAAGCGTTGATCTGGGCGATCAACTGGTCCAGTTCCTTGCGCTTGTAGCGCACCACGTGCAGCACGGGGCCAAAGATCTCGCGTTGCAGTTCGTCGAAGCTTTCCAGCTCGATCAGCGTCGGCATCACGTAGGTGCCGCGCTTGAGTTCGGCGCTGTCGGCAATGGCCACCTGATATACGGTACGGCCTTTGTCGCGCATGGCCTGGATGTGTTTCTCGATGCCGGACTTGGCTTCGGCGTCGATCACCGGTCCGATGTCCACGGACAGACGCTCAGGGTTGCCCAAACGGCTTTCGGCCATCGCACCCTTGAGCATTTCGATGACGCGGTCGGCAGAGTCTTCCTGCAGGCACAGCACACGCAGTGCCGAGCAGCGTTGACCGGCGCTGTCGAAGGCTGAGGAGACGACGTCGATCACCACCTGTTCGGTCAAGGCCGAGGAGTCGACGATCATGGCGTTCTGGCCGCCGGTCTCGGCGATCAGCGGAACCGGACGACCCTGCGAATCCAGACGGCCGGCCACATTGCGTTGCAGCAGACGGGCGACTTCGGTGGAGCCGGTGAACATCACGCCTTTGACGCGCTCGTCACCCACCAGTCCGGCACCGACGGTTTCGCCGCGACCCGGCAGCAGTTGCACTACGCCTTCAGGAATACCGGCTTCCAGCAGCAGGCGCACGGCCTGCGCGGCGATCAGTGGCGTCTGTTCGGCAGGCTTGGCCAGTACAGGGTTGCCTGCGGCCAGTGCAGCAGCCACCTGACCGCTGAAAATCGCCAGCGGGAAGTTCCACGGGCTGATGCAGACCACAGGCCCCAGCGGGCGATGGGCGTCATTAGTGAAATCATTGCGTGCCTGCACGGCGTAATACCGCAGGAAGTCCACGGCTTCGCGTACTTCGGCAATGGCGTTGGCGAAGGTCTTGCCGGCTTCGCGGACCAGCAGGCCCATCAGCGGCTGGATCTCGCCTTCCATCAGGTCGGCGGCACGTTCCAGAATGGCGGCGCGTTCGGCGGGCGGCGTGGCCTGCCAGATCGGACCGGCGCTCAGGGCGCACTGGATGGCGTTGTCGACATCCTGAACGGTGGCTTCCTGAACATGGCCCACCACGTCACGCAGATCGGACGGATTCAGTGCCGCGTTGGCGACGCCTTCGCTGGCCGGACAGCCGAGCATCGGCGCGGCTTTCCAATCATTGTGTGCCGTGGCCAGCAAGGCCGAAGACAGCGACGCCAGACGGTGTTCGTTGGCCATGTCGATGCCGCTGGAGTTGGCGCGTTCGCTGCCGTACAGATCGCGTGGCAACGGAATGCGCGGGTGCGGCAGGCCGAAACCGCCTTCCTGCGTCGCCATGCGTTCGATCTGGTTGACCGGATCGGCCACCAGTTCCTGAATGGAAATGGTGTGGTCGGCGATACGGTTGACGAATGACGTGTTGGCGCCGTTTTCTAGCAGGCGACGCACCAGATAAGCCAGCAGCGTTTCATGGGTGCCGACCGGTGCGTACACACGGCACGGACGGTTCAGCTTGCCATCGGCGACCTTGCCTACAACCTGCTCGTAAAGCGGCTCGCCCATACCGTGCAGGCATTGGAACTCGTACTGGCCGGGGTAGTAGTTCTGACCGGCAATCTGGTAGATGGCCGCCAGGGTGTGCGCGTTGTGTGTGGCGAACTGCGGGTAGATGACTTCCGGTGCAGCCAACAGCTTGCGGGCGCAAGCGATGTAGGACACATCGGTGTACACCTTGCGGGTGTAGACCGGATAGCCTTCCAGGCCTTCGACCTGAGCGCGCTTGATCTCGCTGTCCCAATAAGCGCCTTTCACCAGACGAATCATCAGGCGATGGCGGCTGCGTCGGGCCAGATCAATGACGTAGTCGATCACGTACGGGCAGCGTTTCTGGTACGCCTGAATCACGAAACCGATGCCGTTCCAACCAGTCAGTTGCGGCTCGAAGCACAGGCGTTCGAGCAGGTCCAGCGACAGCTCCAGACGATCGGCTTCTTCAGCGTCGATGTTCAGGCCGATGTCGTATTGCTTGGCCAGCAGCGTCAGCGACAGCAGGCGCGGGTACAGCTCTTCCATCACGCGCTCGTATTGGGCGCGGCTGTAGCGAGGGTGCAGCGCCGACAGCTTGATGGAGATGCCCGGGCCTTCATAAATGCCGCGACCGTGGGAAGCCTTGCCGATGGAGTGGATGGCCTGCTCGTAGGACGCCAGATACTTCTGCGCGTCGTGTTCGGTCAGCGCGGCTTCACCCAGCATGTCATAGGAGTAGCGGAAGCCCTTGGCTTCGAAGCGGCTGGCGTTGGCGAGGGCTTCGCCAATGGTTTCGCCGGTGACGAACTGCTCGCCCATCAGGCGCATTGCCATGTCCACGCCCTTGCGGATCATGGGTTCGCCGCTCTTGCCGATGATGCGGCTCAACGATGACGTCAGGCCTGCCTCGTTGTGCGTGGCGACCAGCTTGCCGGTCAACAACAGACCCCAGGTGGCGGCGTTGACGAACAACGACGGGCTGTTGCCCAGGTGTGGCTGCCAGTTGCCGTTGCTGATCTTGTCGCGAATCAGCGCATCGCGGGTGCCCTTGTCCGGAATGCGCAGCAGCGCTTCGGCCAGGCACATCAGCGCGACGCCTTCCTGCGACGACAACGAGAATTCCTGCAGCAGACCTTGAACGATACCGGCACGGCCGCCAGCGCTCTTTTGGTTGCGCAGCTTTTCGGCGATGGAGGCGGCGAGCTTGTTGGCAGCTTCGGCCATTGGCACCGGCAGGCGCGCCTGCTCTAGGAGCATCGGCACGACTTCAGGCTCTGGGCGACGATAAGCGGAAGTAATGGCGGCACGCAGGACGGACTGCGGCTGGATGCTTTCAGCAAAATCCAGGAAGCATTGCAGCCCGGCGTCGTCGGCCAGCTCGCCACGGTCATCGCTGTCCTTGCTCGCAGAACCGTTGAGTTCCAGCAGGGTTGCACCACTCTCCAGCTTTTCCAGGTAATTGAAGATCGCCTGCTTGATCAACCAGTGCGGGGTCCGGTCGATGGAGTGGGCGGCTGCTTTCAATCGCTCGCGGGTCGGGTCGTCCAACTTGACGCCCAGAGTGGTGGTGGCCATGTATTGTCCTCATTGTAGCCACTACGAACGTGGCATCGGCTTTGGCGCAGATTAGCCTCGCACTGGTATGGGGTGCAACCGGGTGCAACCTTTTTTTCAGAATATTTCACGCCGGTGTCACAGGTTTATGATCAAAAACAGCGAGTTGCTCTTTCGCGGGGCAGATTTATTTGATCAACGCCGGTTTGCCGCCCCAAAATAGGGCGCTGAAGCCTGAAAAACGGGTTTTCGAGAGCAGGTGCAACTTGCCTGTTGAAAGTGGTTGCACCTTATTCAAGTTGTTTAATAGGATTCGTTCCCACGGTGCAACCGTAGTCATTGAGTGTTCATTTTCCATGAAGTGGACAGTCAGCGCGGTGTCGGGTGCAAGGGCATGGGTGGGCTGAGTTTCAGTTGTCATCCCCTTGGTCATCAGGTGCCAACATAAAAACAATGCCAAGGCAGAACTCATGAGTGTCAGTAACCCTACCTTGATCACGTTTGTGATCTACATCGCGGCAATGGTCCTGATCGGCCTCATGGCCTATCGCTCGACCAACAACCTCTCCGATTACATCCTTGGCGGACGCAGCCTCGGCAGTGTGGTGACCGCCTTGTCGGCCGGTGCTTCAGACATGAGCGGCTGGCTGCTGATGGGCTTGCCGGGCGCCATCTACATGTCGGGCCTGTCGGAAAGCTGGATTGCCATTGGTCTGATCGTCGGTGCCTACCTGAACTGGCTGTTCGTGGCCGGTCGTCTGCGTGTGCAGACCGAGCACAACGGTGACGCCCTGACCCTGCCGGACTATTTCAGCAGCCGTTTCGAAGACAACAGCGGCGTGCTGCGCATCATCTCGGCTGTGGTGATTCTGGTGTTCTTCACCATCTACTGCGCTTCTGGCATCGTTGCCGGTGCACGACTGTTCGAAAGCACCTTTGGCATGTCCTACGAAACCGCCCTCTGGGCCGGTGCGGCCGCGACCATTGCCTACACCTTCGTCGGCGGTTTCCTGGCTGTGAGCTGGACCGATACCGTTCAGGCCACGCTGATGATTTTCGCGCTGATCCTGACGCCGATCATTGTGCTGCTGGCGACTGGCGGCGTGGACACCACTTTCCTGGCCATCGAAGCGAAGGATCCGAGCAGCTTCGACATGTTCAAGAACACCACCTTTATCGGCATCATCTCGTTGCTGGCCTGGGGCCTGGGTTACTTCGGTCAGCCGCACATTCTGGCGCGCTTCATGGCGGCAGATTCGGTCAAGTCGATTGCCAAGGCTCGCCGTATCTCGATGGCGTGGATGATCCTCTGCCTGGGCGGCACCGTGGCGGTCGGTTTCTTCGGCATCGCGTACTTCTCTGCGAACCCGGGTGTGGCAGGTCCTGTCACTGAAAACCCTGAGCGGGTGTTCATCGAACTGGCCAAACTGCTGTTCAATCCGTGGGTTGCAGGCGTGTTGCTGTCGGCAATTCTTGCGGCGGTCATGAGCACGCTGAGCTGCCAGTTGCTGGTGTGCTCCAGTGCGTTGACCGAAGACTTCTATAAAGCGTATCTGCGCAAAGGCGCTTCCCAGCTGGAACTGGTCTGGGTCGGCCGTGGCATGGTGCTGCTGATCGCAATCATCGCCATTCTGCTGGCCGCCAACCCGGAAAACCGTGTGCTGGGTCTGGTGAGCTATGCGTGGGCGGGCTTTGGTGCAGCGTTCGGTCCAGTGGTACTGATTTCGGTACTGTGGAAAGGCATGACCCGCAACGGCGCGCTGGCCGGTGTGATCGTCGGTGCCGCCACCGTGGTGCTCTGGAAGCAGTTCAGCACCATGGGCCTTTACGAAATCGTTCCTGGCTTCATCTTCGCCAGTATCGCCATCGTGTTGTTCAGCCTGATCGGCAAAGGTGCTTCGGAGTCGATGCAGGCGCGCTTCCTGGCGGCCGAGAAGGACTTCCAGGCCAATCGCTGATCCGTAACGTTTCGGCGTTCATAAAAGAACGGCCCGTGCTCTGATGAGTCCGGGCCGTTTTTTGTTTGCGCAGGTGCCTGTAGCTCAGGTCTTGTTGTGGTCGATGTCCAGGTTATAGAACGTGGCCTTGCCGCCTTCGCTGCTATAACCGGTGTGGTCCTGGGTGTAGACGCCCGCCTTGAAGTAAAGCGGCTTGTCTCGCCAGCTTGAGCTGATCTGCGTGTTCCAGTTCACGTCCCGTGCACTGACGCTCAGCTGGCCGCCGGGGCTCAGGTGAATGATGTATTTGAATTTCTCGTTGAGCGGCACGCCTTCGGCAATCTTGTAAACCTTGCTCTTATCGTCGTCGAAGCGTTTGCGCACCTTGACCACGATATCTCCGGCCTTGTCCTGGTCCTTGTACTGATACTCGACCTTGAGCATCGGTTCGGTACTTTCGTACGCGTGTATCTGGCCGATGACGATCTTGCCGGAAGACGGCACCTGATCCACTTCCAGCGTGGCATTCAGGAAATTATCCGCATCGCCGTACATCCAGTTGCGCAAGGTGCCGTCAGGCCAGGTTTCCCGTAACTCACTGCGTGCGTACTTGGCATTTTCGGTTTTGGAACCCGTAACGGGCGCCCAGAAGAAAATCGATTTGGAAGTGGATTCGAAGTACTTGCCGTCGTAACCCTTTACCAATTGTGAGGTCTCAATGGTCTTGGGTGGCGAGCCTACCGGAATGCTGAGTTGCCACGTCGCAAGATCTATCATTTTTATCCGTCCGAATATGTCTGTTTGCCAGCAAAGGAAGCCTCTAGCCAGAGGGTTTCAGCGTGGCTTTATACGGGTTGTAGGACAATTTGTTAACGCAAAATTGCCGGTTGAATGACGTCAAAGTGCTGTCACTTTTCCTACAGGGCAGCGTGGGTGGGGCCTACAGGAAATGACCGTTAGTCGGGTAGTTGGAAGTTTGATGATGGCAAACAGCTGGCTAGCTTCTGCTTTTTCCAAGACGCGGCTAGAGTTGATTTCATATGTATGACGGTCTTCCTGAGCTTCAGGCGTCGTACCACAGATAGAGAAGCAGCATGGATCGCGCGCAATTCGGGCCAGCCGATGGCTCCTCAGTGTTACTGGTTGTAGATGACTATCCGGAAAATCTGGTAACGATGTGCGCTGTCCTGCAAAGGACAGACTGGCATATCGTCACGGCCAGCTCGGGCATCGAGGCCCTCACCATTCTGCTGGAGCAGGAGGTGGATCTCGTGTTACTGGATGTGCAGATGCCAGACATGGACGGCTTTGAAGTGGCCCGTCTCATGCGTGGCAGTCAGCGTACCCGTCTTACGCCCATCATCTTTCTCACCGCCAACGAGCAGAGCAAGGACGCGGTACAGAAGGGTTACGCCAGCGGCGCGACGGATTACCTGTTCAAACCCTTCGATCCGAACATACTCAAGCCCAAGGTCCAGACCCTGCTCGAACAGCAGCGCAATCGTCGTGCATTGCAGGCGTTGTCGCAGGAGCTGGAATCGGCACGGGCGTTCAATGCCTCGGTGCTGGCCAATGTGGCCGAAGGCATTCTGGTCGTGGATGAACAGGGCGTGATCAGCTTCGCCAACCCGGCCATCTGTTCGCTGCTCAACGCCACCGTCGAGCAGCTGTGTGGTACGCGAGTGCTGGATTACATCCAGGAGCCGCAGGTTGCCGGCTGGCTGGACTCGGGTTTCTACAAGCACTATCGAAGGGCCGACACCTATCGCGTGCACGATGCCGTTCTGAGAACGACCGAGGGGCGCCAGTTGCCGGTCGCGTTGTCCTGTGCGGCGTTGCCTGCCGAGCAGAAAGCCATGGTCCTGACCGTTCTCGACATGTCGGTGGTGCGTGATCTGTATCAGCAGCTGGAAAAGCAGGCGGTCACCGATGCCCTGACCGGGCTGCTCAATCGGCGCGGTTTCTATCAGGCTGTCGAAGGCATGCTCGGGCGCAACGATCAGGTCGGCAAATGCCTCGTGGTCCTGTACATGGACCTTGATGGCTTCAAGCAGATCAATGACGCGCTGGGCCACGATGCAGGCGACGAGATTCTGCTCTGGGTGGCCGAGCAACTGAAAGAAAGCATGCGCCCCTACGATGTTCTGGCGCGTATCGGTGGTGACGAGTTCACCGTGGTGATCGACGGGCTCGACTACCCCGAGCAGGCAGCAAAGATTGCGGAAAAACTTATCGAGCGCGTCTCGGGTCGTCGGCACATCGACGGCGTGGAGATCAGCATGGGCGCCAGCGTGGGGATTGCCACGTATCCCGATTGCGGTGCCAACCTCGACGGATTGCTGCGTGCTGCCGATATCGCCATGTACGAGGCCAAGCGGGCAGGTCGTCAGCAATACCGATTTTATGATCACAACATGAACGGCCGTGCCCGGTCGCGACTGATGCTGGAAGAAAGCGTGCGCACGGCCATCGACGGCAAGGATTTCTCGGTCGTTTATCAGCCTCAGATTCATGTGGCGGACGGCAGACTGCGTGGCTTCGAGGCGCTGCTGCGCTGGCAGCACCCTGCGGTGGGGGACGTACCGCCAGCCTTGTTCATCCCGTTGCTGGAAGAAACCCGGCTGATCAACAAGCTGGGCAGTTGGATCTTCGATCAGGGGGCCGAGCAGCGGCAGGCCTGGGCTGGCGTATTTGCTTCCGATGTGGTGCTGAGCGTCTGTGTCAGCCCCACGCAGTTCTGCATGCCCAATCTGGTGTCGGAGCTCAAGCGAGCCATGGACCGCTTCGGCCTCAAGCCGGGCCAGCTGGAGGTGGAAATCACCGAAAGCTCGCTGGTGCACAACCTCTCTCACAGCC
The DNA here is from genome assembly GCF_030209155.1 of Pseudomonas sp. fls2-241-TYG-175. Lineage (NCBI taxonomy): Bacteria > Pseudomonadati > Pseudomonadota > Gammaproteobacteria > Pseudomonadales > Pseudomonadaceae > Pseudomonas > Pseudomonas sp. fls2-241-TYG-175. The sequence continues at coordinate 79,071 of NZ_JARVSO010000035.1, forward strand.
ACAAGCAGTTGGGGGAGTTGCATGACATCGGAGTACGCATCGCGCTCGACGATTTCGGCGTCGGCGAGTGCTCGCTGTCGCACCTGCGCAACCTGCAACTGGATACCCTGAAGCTCGACCGGCATTTCGTGGCCAACATTCTGGGCTCGCCGCGAGAGGCTGCGATGGCACGAAGCATCATTGATCTGTCCCGCAACCTCGACATGCTGATCATCGCCGAAGGTGTCGAGACACAGGAGCAGTACCAATGGCTGGCCGACAGCGGCTGTCAGGTCGTACAGGGCTTTTTCGTCGCCCATCCGATGCTGGCGGAGGAAGCGCTGCACTTCCCGGCACAGTTTGAGGTGCCAGGCTTGAAACGGGGCTGATTGCGGTAGACTGGCGTCTTTCAAGCCTGTGCTTCGACGTCATGACCAGTCACGTTCCACTCAAATACCTGCAGGCCTACCCTCAGGCGCTGCAGGATCAAGTGCATCAACTGATTGCGCAGGGACGGCTTGCCGACTACCTGCAGCAACGTTACCCGGCGCGTCATCAGGTGCAGAGCGACAAGGCCCTGTATGCCTACGCGCTGGCGTTAAAGCAGGATCATCTGCGCAATGCGCCCAGTATCGACAAGGTCCTATTCGATAATCGTCTGGACCTGACCCATCGTGCGCTTGGCTTGCATACTAAAATTTCAAGAGTGCAGGGCGGCAAGCTCAAGGCCAAGAACGAGATTCGTGTGGCGTCGCTGTTCAAGGAGGCGCCACCGGAATTTCTGCAAATGATCGTGGTGCATGAACTGGCACACTTTCGTGAGTCGGATCACAACAAGGCGTTCTACAAGTTGTGTGAGCACATGCTGCCCGGTTACCACCAGCTGGAATTCGATTTGCGCGTCTACCTGACGTGCCGCGACCTGCAATCCGCCTCTGGATCGATCACCTGAACAACGCATTGAAGGATACGACGATGGAGGTCAGCAAGACCAAAAGCAGTTTCTATCGCCGCCTGTACGTGGCGTACCTGATCGATTGCCAGCTCGCCAGCAGCGTCCCGGAACTGGAGAAAGTCACCGGCATGCCGCGCCGCACCGCCCAGGACACCATCGCCGCCCTGGCCGATCTGGACATTCAGTGCGAGTTCGAACAACAGGACGGTGCCCGCAACCTTACCGGGCGATACCGCATCATCGACTGGGGCGCCATCGACCGCGACTGGATCACCCATCACCTGACCACGATCAAGGCGGTGCTGGGGTATCCGTAAAGAGGCGTGCGTTGATGATCGTTACCACGCAGAGCGCTCAGCGTGATACACAAGTCCGCCTCAACACTGATCGTGCCCATCGCTCCGCGTGGGCATGCCG